>DATEOV010000268.1:0-3144 GCA_035273645.1 Flavobacterium sp.
ACCTTAAAAGTGAATTTGTTATTCTTGTAATAGCTTGTTTTTTTTATGAAGTCGGATTTTCCCAAAATGATGAAGGAGCCCGAATCATAAAATTGGATGAAGCTATACAGTTGGGTATTCATAACAACAATAAGCTAAAAATGGCTAATACGGATGTTATCATTGCCAATGAGAATTTAGACCAGACCAAAATAGCCAAAGCTCCTGTTTTTGGTATGAACATGGCGTATAATTATATAGGGAATCCAAAAGTTTTTGAAGGTTTTTATGAGAAGAATGTTACTGTTGATTTTTATAACCAACAAGCTATGGCCAATATTTATGCGTCCATGCCTTTGTATTATGGAGGAGTGATCAACAATCAGATTGATAAGCAAAAACTAATGGTCAGTATGCAGGAATCGGTAGCCAAGATGACCGAAACCGAAATTAAGCAAGTCATTACCACACAGTTTTTTAATCTCGAAAAGTTATACAAGGAAATAGAGATTACCAAACAGAATATTGTTAATACTGATTTGCGTATTAAGCAGTTGGAATCAAGGGTTTCCAATGGACAAAACCTTAAAAGTGATTTGCTTAGAACCGAATTGCAAAAGTCGAATTTTGAGGTGGCGGTTTTTCGGAGTTCCAATTCAATCGAGTTAATCAGCAATTATCTGGATATATTGACGGGACTTCCTACCAATACCAAATTAAAACCGGTATTGGACGGTATATTAATTCCTACTAAAGATGTAAGTTTGGAAGAAAGTTTGTCTGAAGCCTACCAAAACCGTTACGAAATCAAAAGATCGGAAATCAATGTTAAGATAGCCGAATCATCTTTAGATATTACCAAAAGTGGTTTTAAACCCTACATCAATGCCAATTTGCTTTTTAATACGCAGTATCCTGCACAATGGCCTAATTATACGGATAATATTCTTAATTACTGGGCGGCCGGTTTATCTCTCAGTTGGGAAATTTCCAGTTTTTACAATATAAAGCATCGTGCTAATGCAGATAAGTTGCAAATCGATAAAAGTAACATTGCGCTAGCGGTTACCAAAGATCAAATCAATCAGGACGTAAAGGGAGCCTATATACGATTTACAGAAAGTGTTCGAAACATAACAACTTTTAAGAAAGACGTTGATTTGGCACTGAGCAATTACAAAATCGTTAAAAGTCGCTATGACAATGATTTTGCGGTAATCAGCGATATCGTTGATGCCGAATTGCAGTTGAACGAAGCTAAAATTTCATTGAATAATGCCAATATAGATGCAATTGTTCAATACTATTCCTTGCAGTACGCTATGGGTAAACTTTAATTCTTTTTTTATGAGTGAAGATAAAACAATCAATGAAGATGCAGTAAAAAGCGAAAAAAAGAGAAATACGATATTGACTATTCTTTCTTTTGTTTTCATTATAGGTGGAGGTCTCTGGATATTAAGTCTGTTTTTCGATTTTCATAGGTATGAAACAACCAATAATGCACAAGTTGAATCCTATATCAACAGTGTTACGGCCAGGGCAACAGGGCACGTGGCATCCATCCGTTTTGATTCCCATCAGTTTGTTCGTAAAGGGGATACTTTGGTAGTTCTTGATGATGAGGAATACAGAATAAAAGTAAAACAGGCCGAAGCTGATTTGGCCGTTGCCGAAGGGAATCTTCATTCACTCGAGCAATCTATTGTTACCGCGATTTCCAAAGAGGCCGCTTCCAAAGATAAACTGTCCGGAGACAAAGCCGATCTTGATAAAGCTCAAAAGGATTACGAACGATTCAAAAATATGTATGCGGATTCTGCCGTGACGCGCAATCAATACGATCAAGTAGTTTCAAAACTTCAATCAACTAAATCCTATTTGAATGCAGGTGAGGAAGAGTTATTGGCAAGCGCATCGGCAACGAAGCAAAGTTATACCAACCTTGAAGCGGCGAGAGCGACTGTCGATCGAAAAAAAGCCGATTTAGAAAATGCTCAATTGCAGTTGTCCTACACTAGAATTATTGCATTAGCCGATGGGTATGCTGGCGAGAGAACCATATCGGTTGGTGAATTAATTAGTAACAATCAAGTGGTGGCAACGTTAGTTTTGACCCATAAGGTTTGGGTCACAGCTAATTTTAAAGAAACCCAAATTGAAAAAATTAAGCCTGGACAAGAAGTGACTATTATTATTGATGCACTTGGCGACAAAGAATTTAAAGGAAAAGTTGTTGGTTTTTCTCCGGCAACGGGTGCTAAATTCTCGATGGTAGAACCGGATAATTCCACAGGAAATTTTGTAAAAATCACACAACGAATTCCCGTAAAAATTGATTTTGAAGCTTCCGCAAAAGAATTGGAAGCTGTGAAACCGGGGATGAGTGCCACTGTGGAAATAAAAAAATAAAAACGAATGGGTTCAATAAAAAAAGGAAGTGTGTTTACCCTCGTAGGACTTTATCTCCTTACGATTCCTTTTTTTAATGCACTGAATGTAACCTCCTATGATAATTCACAGATATTGGGACATTTTGGAGCTTCTACCACGGTTTTTACCTATTCTACATATATTCCTTTTTTTGCAATGTTGGGTTTTTTGCCCTTAGGACTGAAAATCGGAAAGCAGATTCCCATGCGGACGATGATTTTATCCGTTAGTTTTTTGTCTATAATCTGCAACACCGCTTCGTTGTATGCAACCACAATTGAATGGTTTACCGTTTGGCGGGCTTTGTTGGCCATTTTATCAATCATCGGGATTTTTGCAACCATAATTCCTATAATACTAAAATATAATCCGACTTTTAATATGCCCATTTTGTATGGTATCGTTCAGTTTATTCTTCAGGGGAGTAAGCAGTTGTACCAATATTTTGGAACGGAAATGACGAGTATTCACAATTGGACTTTTGGAATTTACTTTTTGAATATCAATTTTTTGGTAGCAATACTTTTGGCTTGGATTTTTTATAGAAAAGATGTGGCGCCTATGAAAGGAGTTTTTCAATTTGATTGGAGAGGCTGGCTCATCATACTCTTGTTTCTTATTGTTATTCTTTTTCTTTGTGCCGAAGGGCAAACCCGCAATTGGCTTACTGATCCAAGAGTGGCTACGGCAACAGCTTTTTTACTAGTTATCGTTGGTGTTTATTTACTCCAC
>DATEOV010000269.1:0-4367 GCA_035273645.1 Flavobacterium sp.
AAAAATCTATGGAAAAATTACAGATGTATTAAATCCAGAAAAAAAGAAATCCCTTTGTACAAAATGTTCTGGTGAGGATAAGAACGCACCAATTTTGGGATTAATAATCATCAAAGGTCTTGAAAAGGATGGAGATGAATACAATGGAGGTAAAATTTTAGATCCTGTAAAAGGTGAAGAATATAAATGCTTAATAGCTCTTGACGGTAAAGATAAACTAAAAGTGAGAGGTTTTGTTGGCGTTTCTTTGTTTGGAAGAACGCAATACTGGTATAGAGTGAAGTAGGGATGACTTAAGATCTTAGGATTCAAATCTAAAATTATTCAATGCATTTTGTAGAAGTTATTTTACCACTTTCCCTTGCCAAAACTTTTACATATAGAGTTTCGGAAGCTGAGTTTCTTTTTATAAAAAAGGGAATGAGGGTGACGGTGCCTTTTGGAAAAAGTAAAATCTACACGGCTTTGGTGATTGAAATTCACAACAACAAACCAACATTATACGAAGCCAAAGAAATTCATCAAATTTTAGATCATTTTCCAATTGTGACAGAATTTCAAATTAACCATTGGATTTGGATTGCCGATTATTATATGTGTGCGCTAGGTGATGTGTATCGAGGTGCTATGCCAAGTGCTTTGTTGTTGGAAAGTGAAACGGTTATAACAAGAAAAAATGATGTCTTTGTTGACGAAAGTTTGATTTCGGATGATGAATATTTAGTTTATGAGGCTCTGCAAAAACAGAGTTCTTTGAAAGTACAGGATATTATTTCAATTCTGAATAAGAAGAATATTTTTCCTGTTATTCAAAAATTGATTGATAAAAATATTTTAGTACTGCAAGAAGAAATTCAGGAAAGCTACAAACCTAAATTAGTGCGATATGTTCGATTGCATGAAAAATACAATACGAACGATGGTTTAAAAGAATTGCTTGAAATTCTGAAAAATGCCAACAAACAAAAGGAAATAGTTTTAAATTATTTCCAATTAAGCGCTTCTGAAAAAAAGCCTATTACAGTTAAGAAGCTTGTCGAAACAGCTCAGTCTTCTTCGGCTGTTGTTAAAGCATTGGTTGAAAAAGAAGTTTTTGAAGAGTATTTTTTACAGGAAGACCGAATAAATTTTGCAGGAAATGGAAGGGATGGAGAACTTAAATTAAGTACCGACCAAAATCTAGCTTTTGAATCCATAAAAGAAAATTTCAAACAAAAACCAGTATGTCTTTTGCACGGAATCACTTCAAGCGGTAAGACTGAAATTTACATCAAACTTATAGAAGAATATTTGGTTGTTGGGAAACAAGTATTGTATTTGTTGCCCGAAATTGCTTTGACTGCACAATTGGTTTCAAGATTGCGAGCTCATTTCGGAAATAAAGTGGCTGTTTTTCATTCGAAATACAGTAATAATGAAAGAGTCGAAGTTTGGAATCAGGTTTTGTTAAATGCAGAAAAAGCCCAAATTGTAATTGGAGCCAGATCGGCTTTGTTTTTACCTTTTCATGATTTGGGGTTTGTGGTTATTGATGAAGAGCATGAACAAACTTTTAAGCAATCTGATCCTGCGCCTCGCTATCATGCCCGTGATGCGGCTATTGTTTTGGCAAATGCACATCAGGCCAAAGTGCTTTTAGGTTCTGCTACTCCTAGTATCGAAACCTATTATAATGCAGTATCTGGTAAATTTGGTTTTGTTGAAATTTTGAAACGTTTTGGGAATGTAAGTTTACCGGAAGTTGAATTGGTAGATTTGAAAGACAAATACTTTCGAAAAAAAATGAATGGTCATTTTAGCGATGTTTTAATAGACGAAATCACGACTGCTTTGTCTTTGGAAGAACAAGTGATTTTGTTTCAAAACAGAAGAGGATATTCGCCTATTATCGAATGTATTACCTGTGGTCACGTTCCGCATTGTCAGTCATGTGATGTGAGTTTGACGTATCATAAACACAAGAATCAATTGCGTTGCCATTATTGTGGTTACTCTATTGCAAATCCTACTCATTGTCATGCTTGTCATAGTGTTGATTTGACTACCAAAGGCTTGGGGACAGAGCAAATTGAACAAGAATTATTGACTATTTTTCCTAGTGCAAAAATTGGTAGGATGGATCAGGACACAACACGGGGTAAATTTGGGTTTGAAAAAATTATTGATAGTTTTAAGAATAGAGAATTTGATATTTTGGTAGGAACTCAGATGCTTGCCAAAGGATTGGATTTTGATAATGTCAATTTGGTTGGTATTATGAATGCAGATACAATGTTGTATCATCCCGATTTTAGGGCATTTGAAAGAAGTTTTCAAATGATGACCCAAGTGGCAGGACGTGCAGGTAGATCTGAGAAAAAAGGAAAGGTAATTATTCAGACGTATAATCCAAATCACAATACTATTCAGCAAGTTACTAATAATGATTTTGGAGGAATGTATAAAGAGCAATTGTATGACAGGCAAATTTATAAATACCCACCATATTTTAGAATTGTAAAATTAACCTTGAAGCAGCGTGATTTTGATAAGCTCAAGGAAGGTGCTATGTGGTTGTATCAAGTGCTGAGCCAAAATTTGGCTATGCCGGTTTTAGGTCCGGAAGAACCCGCGATTAGTAGAATCCGAAATGAGTACATTAGAACTATAATTATTAAGATACCTCAAAATGCATCAATTGTAAGTACAAAAAAGACTATTCAGAAGATACTAAATAGTTTTGAAGCTGTTTCACAATACAGAGCTATAAAAGTTACTGTAAATGTTGATTTTTATTGAAATAGCGGATTGTAATTGACATAAATTCCGAAGTTAGAAAGTGTTTCTTTCACGGTGATAGCCTGTTCTAAAAGATGTTTTGTATTCTTTTTTTAATCGGAGCCTAAATTATTCCTTGAAGAATGCAGTTTTTAATGAGCTGGGCTGTGTTTTTAGAATCGGATTTGGTCAAAATGTTAGTGCGGTGTTTTTTTACTGTTAATGGACTAATAAAAAGTTTTTCGGCAATTTGAACATTATTCAATCCGTTACTAATCAGTTTAATGATGTCAATTTCTCGTTTAGAAAATTCTTTTAAATCATCCTGATTTTTGTCATTTGGATTTAAATTCATAAAAGAAGGTTCGCCATTTAGACCAATAAGCGAAATGTTATAAGTATTTGAATTGCTGAGATGATCTATTCTGGTATGAATATTAAGTGATTTTCCTAATCCGCCATGTTCATCCAATGTAAGCATTAGGGATTGATGGTTAAATAAAGCATATTCTCCATTTTTTAATCGAAATCTAAAGCAGTAGCTTACTTTATAGCTTAGCATTTTTTCATACCCAATTTTTTTATAAAAAAAATCGAGAGTTATTGCCTCTGCTTTCGTAACAAAATCTACATCATCAGGATGGATAGCACCTAATATATCATTAAAACAAACCGTTTCGGGGTCAAAACCGTGGGCCTCAGTTATTGTAGGGCAAATATGAGAGAGCGAAATGTCAAAAAAATCGATGACATAAAAATAAAATGGTCCTGTACTAATAATAGAATTGGTAAGTTCTTCAAAAGAGATTTGACAAGAAGTGTTATTCTTTCCGAATCTGTTAGGATCCCAAACATTATATAAATTTTGTATTTCTGTAGTCATAGGATGTAATTTATGTTACAAAATACAAAAATATGTTTAGTATTTATAATACAATTTTTATCTCAAAGCAAATTTGTATTGAGTCGTTGTATTAAATAAAAAAAACTATTCAGAAGATACCTGAATAGTTTTGAAGCGTTTTCACAATACAGAGCTATAAAAGTCACTGTAAATGTTTATTTTTATTAAGGTAAAATTTTTAAGAATAGGCAAGTGCTTTTACTAAATCTTCTTTTTTGTTTCTACTTAAAGGAATTTTCGTCACTCCAATTTCGGCAAACTTACTGTTGAAACGATCTATCTTGTCAATATTTACAATGTAAGATTTGTGTACCCTTATAAATTTATCTTTTGACAAATCATTCTCAAATGACTTCATTGTCGAAAGCACAAGATTACTGTCGTCTTCTGTAACTACTTTTACGTAATCACCAAAAGCTTCAATCCATTTGATCTTAGAAGTAAAAACTTTTAATTTCTTCAGATTACTTTTTATAAATATATGTTCACCTTCATCTTCTTTGTTTTCTTTCTTAAGAAGGTAGTGATCAATAGCTCTACGTACTGAAGCATTAAAACGCTCAATAGAAATTGGTTTTTGTAAATAATCTGTAGCATCATAATCAAAAGCTTTCATGGCATATTCTGCTTTTGAGGTGATGAAAATAATCTGGGGTTTGGTTTTTAAACCATCAAGGAAATCAAAACCACTAATAACAGGCATCTC
>DATEOV010000270.1:0-3459 GCA_035273645.1 Flavobacterium sp.
AATATATTTAATTACGGATAAATTTGTCTTTTATTTAAAAAACATCTATTTTTGTACCTATAAATTTTAATTAAAAAAATAACAATAATGGAAACTTTAGAAAAAATTACAATAGGTGAATATGTAGCAAAAGACTTTAGAACAGCAGCTTTATTTTCAAAATATGGCATCGATTTTTGTTGCAATGGTAATAGAAGTATTGAAGAAGCTTGTGAGAAAAAAGCTGTAAATTCTAATGATTTATTAAAAGAAATTGAAACTGTTTTATCATCAAAAAGTGATTCTGGAATCGATTTCAATTCATGGCCGATTGATTTATTAGCTGATTATATAGAAAAAACACATCACCGTTATGTTTCAGAAAAAACACCAACACTGCTTCAATTTTTAGACAAATTAAGCAGAGTGCACGGAGCTAATCATCCTGAATTATTAGAAATAAATGACCTCTTCAAAGGATGTGCAGGTGAACTGGCGCAACACATGAAAAAAGAAGAGTTGATTTTGTTCCCTTTTATCAAAAAAATGGTCAGTGCTTCTATTTCGGATGAATTAATTGAGCAACCTCATTTTGGAACTGTAGAAAATCCGATTGCCATGATGATGCACGAACACGATGCCGAAGGAGAGCGTTTTAGAAAAATAGCGGAACTAAGTAATAATTATACCCCACCAGCTGACGGATGTAATACTTATAAAGTAACATTTGCAATGCTACAGGAATTTGAGGCCGATTTGCACAAACACATCCATTTGGAAAATAATATTTTATTCCCAAAAGCAACCAAGCTCGAAAAGGATTTTTCGGCACAATTATAACCAATGTCAAACACTAAAATCAACTACTATGGAGAACTACGTTATCAAAAGAAATGGAAAATACAAGCCATTTGAAAGTTATAAAATCAAAGATGCAATTGAAAAAAGTTTCAAGAGTGTCTCTATAGTTGTTGATGAAAGTGTTTATAACAGCATAATTATCCAACTTGAAGGCCAAGAAGTATGGGCTGTTGAAGAGATTCAAGATTTAATTGAAAAGAAGTTATACGAGAAACATTACTTCGATGTAATGCGCTCTTTCATGTTGTTTCGACACACTAGAAAGTTACAGCGCGAACATGTTAACGGACTAAATGAAGACACCACTTATGTGGACAGCACACAAACTATTCGTGAATATATAGAACAAACCGATTGGCGTATCAATGCCAATGCAAATACTTCTTACTCTAATGCCGGATTGGTCAACAATGTAGCTGGAAAGATAATTGCCAATTACTGGTTGGATAAAGTCTATACCAAAGAGGAAGGATATGCACATCGCAATGGCGACATCCACATTCATGATTTGGATTGCCTTACAGGCTATTGTGCGGGCTGGAGCTTGCGTGTATTGCTTAACGAAGGTTTCAATGGTGTGAGAGGTCGTGTAGAGAGCAAACCTCCCTCCCATTTTAGGGAAGCTTTAGGGCAAATGGCTAATTTTCTAGGAATTTTACAAAGCGAATGGGCGGGAGCCCAGGCCTTCAGTTCTTTTGATACTTATCTTGCTCCATATGTTTTTAAAGATAATTTAGGATTTGACGATGTTTTAAAAGCAGTAAGAGGTTTTGTTTACAATCTCAATGTTCCTGCACGTTGGGGACAATCTCCTTTTACCAACATCACTCTGGATTGGATTGTTCCAGATGATTTAAAAACACAGATTCCTACCAAAAATGACTATCATATTTTTGAAAACAATAAAACTTCAGATCTATTAATTAGAGCTCGAAAAAGAGGTGTTTCCAAAGTAACAGACTTGAGATATGAGCATTTTCAAAAAGAAATGAACCTCATCAACAAAGCCTATTATACCGTAATGACCGAAGGTGATGCCAATGGACAACCGTTCACCTTCCCTATTCCAACGGTAAATATTACCGAAGCATTTGATTGGGATGGAGAAAACACCGATTTGCTTTTTGAAAATACGGCTAAAATTGGTTCTTCCTATTTTCAAAATTTCATAGGAAGTCAATATATTTTGGATGAAAATGGAAATCAGATTGAAAATGAGAATGCCTACAAACCCAATGCGGTTCGTAGTATGTGTTGCCGTTTGCAACTTGATTTACGCGAATTATTGAAACGTGGCAACGGTCTTTTTGGAAGTGCCGAGATGACCGGAAGCATTGGTGTGGTGACCATCAATATGGCTCGTTTGGGCTATTTGAACAAAGGAAATAAAGAAAAATTATACACCCAACTGGATCAACTATTATATATCGCCAAATCGACTTTGGAGAAAAAAAGAGTCTTTATCCAAGAAATGTATGATCGTGGATTGTACCCATACACTAAACGTTATTTGCAACATTTCAGAAATCACTTTTCGACTATTGGTGTAAATGGAATGAACGAGATGATTGAGAATTTTACCAATAATGAAGACAACGTAACCTCAGAAACCGGTATTGAATTTGCCTCTGGAATTCTGGACCATATTCGTAATCGAATGAAAGAATTCCAGTCAGCAACCGGAAATCTATACAATCTCGAAGCCACTCCAGCCGAAGGAACGACTTATCGTTTTGCCAAAGAAGACAAAAAACGTTTTGATGATATTATCCAGGCGGGGCAGCAAGAAAATATTTATTACACAAACAGTTCTCAAATTCCAGTAGATTTTACACAAGACCCATTTGAAGCCTTGATGCTGCAGGATCAATTGCAATGCAAATACACTGGAGGAACAGTTTTACACTTGTACATGAGCGAAAAAATAAGCTCTCCGGAGGCCTGCAAACAGTTTGTCAAAAAAGTAATTACGAATTTCAGATTGCCATATATTACCGTAACACCAGTGTTTAGCGTGTGTCCAGTACATGGCTATTTGAACGGAGAACATGAATATTGCCCAAAATGCGACGAAATCATAATTGAGGAAAAAGCAAAATTATTTGAACAATAAAAAAACCATAAAACATGAAACTAACAACCAACCAGATTTTAGAACAAAATCAAGAATTGCGCACCAAATGTTTGGTGTACACACGAGTAATGGGCTACCACAGACCAGTAGAAAGTTTTAATATAGGAAAAAAAGGTGAACACAGACAACGAACTCATTTTACAGAAGGAAAGTGTTGCTAAACCTATTTATAGCTTAACCCCTTTTACTTTATTGGACTACCCACATAAATCAGCTTGCATACTTTGGTTTGCAGGCTGTAATATGCGGTGTCTTTATTGTTACAATCCCGAAATTGTTTTTGGGAAAGGAACCATCTCATTTGAAAAAACGCTTCAATTCTTGAAAAATAGAAAACAATTATTAGATGCTGTTGTGTTTAGCGGAGGCGAATGTTTGTTGCATAAAAAGAGCGTTTCGTTTATCTCCGAAGTCAAAAAAATGGGATTCTTAGTCAAAATTGACACCAACGGCTCACAACCCAAAGTACTGGAAGAACTCATCAC
>DATEOV010000271.1:0-4150 GCA_035273645.1 Flavobacterium sp.
TTATTTGTATTTGACACCGTTAAATATTTTATAAAATGATAGTATTAGGAATTCAACTACTTAAAAGAGGCTAGTGTTGGCAACGCTTTAAATTATTATATTTGTGACTTAAACAAATACCATGTCCAGTAATCGATTAAAAAAGAAGAAGTTTTTTGACAGATTATTAATCAAAAACCGATTAATAATTTTGAACGAGGATACTTTTGAGGAAATTTTTTCTTTCAAATTGAATATTATGAGTGTCTTTGTTTCGCTTTCATTGGGGGCTATTTTCTTGATTTCGATTACAACTGTTTTGATTGCTTTTACTCCTTTACGAGAATTCATACCTGGTTATTCTTCTTCTCAATTAAAAAAAGATGCAACTGTTTTGGCATTAAAATCAGATTCCCTTTCTATAGCTTTGAAGAAAAATGAAGCCTATATAAAATCGATTCAAAAAGTGCTGAACGGTGATTTGGAATACGCCAAATTCAATAAAGATTCTATACTTTCAAGTGCTGATGAAGCTTTAGAACCAGTAGATTTATCAGCTTCCGAAAAAGAAAAAGAGTTGAGGGAAAGAGTGAGTAAAGAAGAGAACGCTCAGCAATCCTCACCAAAAGGAAAGAGCCTAAACACTAAAAAATAATTCGAATAGCTTCGGAATTATAACAGAACATTACAATTTTTAAACAAAGCCCAAAAGAATGTCACTAAAATCGATTGCAGCAAAAATATTTGCACAAAAAATATATAAAAAGACACAAGCTTGGGCCAATTCTCCAGTTGAAACCCAGAAAGCTGTTTTCCAAAATTTGATACAGACCGCTAAGCAAACTCAATTTGGGAAAGACCATCATTTCGACCAGATAAAAACCTATGAGGATTTTGCAAAACAAGTTCCTGTTCGTGATTACGAAGCTTTGAAACCCTATGTGGATAGAGTGGTAAAAGGAGAAGAAAATATACTTTGGAAAGGGAAACCGCTTTATTTTGCAAAAACTTCAGGAACAACATCAGGTGCTAAATATATTCCGTTGACCAAGGAATCAATGCCGTATCATATTGAAGCAGCCCGAAATGCAATTTTGCTTTACATCCACGAAACCCAAAATACCGATTTTGTAAACGGCAAAATGATTTTCTTGCAAGGAAGCCCTATTCTGGAAGAAAAATACGGAATAAAACTGGGCAGACTGTCTGGAATTGTGGCGCATTTTGTTCCAAAATATTTACAAAAAAACCGACTGCCTTCTTGGGAAACCAATTGTATTGAAGATTGGGAAACCAAAGTAAATGCCATCGTTGGTGAAACCATCAATGAGGATATGACCGTGATTTCGGGAATTCCGTCATGGGTTCAAATGTATTTTGAAAAACTGCAGCAAAGAGCAGGAAAGCCGGTTGGCGAGATTTTCAAGAATTTCAATTTGTTTATTTATGGAGGTGTCAATTACGAGCCTTACAGAGCCAAATTTGAAAACCTTATAGGAAGAAAAGTAGATAGCATCGAATTGTTTCCGGCTTCTGAAGGTTTCTTTGCCTATCAGGACTCTCAAAAAGAAAAGGGAATGTTGCTGTTGCTGAATTCTGGAATTTTTTATGAATTTATAAAAAGCGAAGATTTTTTTACAGAAAGTCCAAAACGATTTACAATTGGTGAAGTGGAGTTGGGAGTAAACTACGTTTTGATTATTTCTACCAATGCCGGACTTTGGGGTTATAATATTGGCGACACCGTTCAGTTTACTTCTTTGAAACCCTATCGCGTTATTGTTTCAGGTCGAATCAAGCATTATATTTCGGCTTTTGGTGAACACGTTATTGGGAAAGAAGTTGAACACGCTTTGCAAGAAGCAATGACAGGAACAACAATAAGAGTGAATGAATTTACAGTAGCACCACAAATTACGCCTATTGATGGGTTGCCATATCACGAATGGTTTATCGAATTTGAAAATGAACCAGACAACAGCGACACTTTTGCGGAAGCGCTAGACAATGCCATGCGAAAACAAAACATTTATTATGATGATTTAATTGTGGGGAATGTTTTGAAAAAACTGGTTATTACCAAAGTGGCTAAAAACGGTTTTCAAGACTACATGAAATCCATTGGAAAATTGGGAGGACAGAATAAAATACCAAGACTTTCTAATGATAGGAGTATTGTAGCTGTTTTAAACCAAAAATAAAAACTATACATTTGAGGGTATAAAAGAATATAAGCATGAAAGAGACTAAAAATATATCCAGATCCAGAGCACAAGAATCATCGGCGGCCATTGAAAAAATGTACATCACGATGCGTCATCTTTTCAACAGAGGTTTTTATAAACCGATGGGAATTTCTGGTGACACATTAAGAGAAGCTTTATTGGCCTTAAGACCTGAAATTTATGGAAATATTGCCGAAGAAAAAGTTGAATTAAATGGACTTTTATACGTTATAGAACGTCTTCCGGTAGGAATCGAAGAGTGCCGTTTTATTAATTTAACCTCGGATGAAGGCTATTCTAAATCACATTTTAAAGCTATAGTTCCACCAAAAAGACGTCGCAATTGCTACCGAATAGATGAGGAACAGATGAATGTCGAAATCACTCGAGGAAGATCGGACATTTACGATATATTGACCCATTTGACGTTTATTTTTATCGAATCACACAAAATTAAAAATAGAATTTTACTGGATGATGCAGGTGAAGTTTCACGTGATTGGACAAAACTAGAAATAGCAGTGTCACAAAGTAAAAAATTAACTTTGGTAGAAAAAGAAAAGGCTATTTCTCATGCTGCTAATATTCTGGGGAGAACCTTTGAGGAGGTTTTGGACATTTATGATGCCTTTGGAACAGAAGCAGCACCTGATCGTTTTTTACACGTGATTTATTGGTTGGGAAAATTGGCCATAGAAGAAGTTATTGATAGTAATAAAAGAACCATCACGTTCAGTCCTATTTTAAGAGAACGCTTGGGACACCATATCCACGGAGAAGTCTGGGCAACGAACATCAAGGAAGTTTTGAAAGCCAATCATCTTTTGGACAGACCGATTCACGTAATTAGTGCAAATATGCACTCGGTGATGAATTCTATATTTGCCACGCCCATTTTAAAAACAAAATTCAAGGACAAGTCTGATTTCTTTATTTATGAAGAATTGAGCAAGTCGGGGGCGAATGAACTTCGTAATCAGGTCGAAGCTGTTGCGTTGAAACAAGGAATGATTTTCTTGCCAGATACTTCGGGAACCAATATTGATGTACAAATTTTTGATACAGCCAAAATAGATTGGTCGAAATCATCTTTTCCAAAGGCAGATTTAGGAGAGAAAAAGCCAGTTATTATTGTTATGGATTATGCTTTTGGAGAACAAGCCTATGAAACCATAGACGAGTTATTGAAACCCTATAAAAAAGATACCTTGCTTAACGTAAAATCGGTTTCGATTATGGGGAAAGCAGGAATACTTGAAGGGGGAAAAGGAGATATCATGATTCCAAATGCCCATATCAATGAGGGAACAGCCGATAATTATTTCTTCGAAAATGAATTGACTGCCGAAATGTTTGAAGGTAATGAAATAGCAATTTTTGCGGGGCCAATGGTTACGGTTCTTGGGACATCGTTGCAAAATCGTGATTTATTGAAATTCTTCCACGAATCGACTTGGGGAGTTATTGGATTGGAAATGGAAGGTTCCTATTACCAAAAAGCTATTCAATCGGCTTCCAAAATCAGGAAAAGTGTTCCTCATGATATCAAAGTACGTTATGCTTATTATGCTTCAGATAATCCTTTGGAAACTGGAAGCACGTTGGCATCTGGAGGATTGGGAACCACAGGAGTAAAACCTACGTATTTGATCACGATTAAAATATTGGAACAAATTTTTAATGTAAAATAAAAATACAGCGATAGCATGGGCCAAAAAAAAGAAAAAAATCCGAAAAATCCAGAAATTGACTTGCTGACTGTTTTTAGCAAAATAGGGGATTTCTTCGAATGGATTAATACTTTGTTGTTTAGAATAATTCTGTTTTTTGTAAAAAAAGCAATTGTTATAATACTCCTGATTGTTATTGGATTTGTGGCTGGTTTTTTCTTGGAGAAAGTAAGTTCTCGTTTTGAACAAAAAATCCTTATTGGGCCAAATTTTAAA
>DATEOV010000272.1:0-5650 GCA_035273645.1 Flavobacterium sp.
GGCTTTGTCTAGAATAATATTAATGTAAATTATAAAAAATGCCTTTAAAAATTATACAAATGAAATCCATAACTAATAAAGTTGTGTTGACTTTTTTTCTTTTGTTTTCTGCTTTAACCTTTGTAAATGCTCAAGAAATTATAAAAGATAGTGTTGCTGCTGTTGCAAAGCCAGTAGTTCCTTCTGGAAAAAAATTAAAGATTGATGGAGTTGTAGCGACTGTTGGGGATTATATGATTCTGGATTCCGATATTGATAAAGGTTTTTTGGAAATTTCAGCACAAGGAGGTTCTGCAAAAGATGTAACCAGATGTCAAGTTTTGGGTAGATTATTAGAGGACAAATTGTATGCGCATCAAGCGGTTCAAGATAGTATCATAGTTAGTGATTCTGAAGTAAAAGGGATGATGGACGAAAGACTAAGTTATATGATCGAGCAAATTGGATCTATGGATAAGTTAGTTAAATATTATCAAAAAGATTCAGAAGAAGAATTTAGAACCTATTTCTTTGAAGTTTTGAAAGAGCAAAAGCTTACTGGAGAAATGCAAAAGAAAATTGTAGAAAAAGTTGAAATAACTCCAGAAGAAGTTAGAGAATTTTTTAAAAAGATACCCACTGCAGATTTGCCTATTTTTGGTGCAGAATTGGAAGTGGCACAAATCGTTATAAAGCCTAAAGTTACTGATGAAGACAAGAAAAAGGTAATTGATAAACTGAATGGTTTTAGAAAAGAATGTCTTGAAGGATCTAGTTTTGCTACAAAAGCGGTTCTATATTCTGAAGATCCAGGATCCAGTAAAAACGGAGGGTATTATAAAATGACTCGTAAAACTGCTTTTGTAAAAGAGTTTAAAGATGTAGCATTTAGTCTTGCTGAAGGTGAAATTTCTGAACCTTTTGAAACTATTTTTGGTTATCATATTATTTATGTAGAAAAGATCAAAGGTCAGGAGATAGAATTGAGACATATAATTATATCGCCAGTAGTTTCACAAGAATCTTTGAAAGAGGCTAAAGAGAAAATTACTTTGATTAGAAAAAAGATTCTAGATAAAGAAATCACTTTTGCAGAAGCAGCAAGAACAATGTCGGATGAAAAAGAAACAAGAGCTAATGGTGGAACGTTGGTGAATCCTAAAACACAAGATACGCATTTTGAATTGACTAAAATGGATCCTTCTATATATAGCCAGGTTTCTAATTTGAAAGATAACGAAATTTCGATGCCGTTTCTAGAAGATGTTCAAGGGAAGAAAGATTATAAAATTATGATTGTAACCAATAGAATTGATTCGCATACTGCTGATTATGCTAAAGATTATATCAAAATTAAAGATTTGGCATTAAAAGAAAAGCAATTTAAGGCGATAGGAAAATGGTTTGATACCAAAATAAAAGACACTTATGTTAAGATTGTTGATGAATATAAAGAGTGTCCTTTTGCTAATAATTGGGTTAAAAAATAATTTTCATTAAATAGATAAAAAGAGTTAGTTTTATGTTTTCATAATACTAACTCTTTTTAATTTTAAAAAAAATATAAAATGTCGGATGTAACAGCGATACAAAATTTAGTTGAAAAGCGTAACGAATTAAAAAAAGAAATTGCCAAAATCATTGTTGGTCAAGAAGCAGTTGTTGATCAAATTTTGCTTTGTATTTTTTCAGGAGGTCATGCCTTGTTGGTAGGGGTTCCTGGACTGGCCAAAACTTTATTGGTAAATACATTAGCGCAAGCTTTAGGATTGGATTTTAAAAGAATTCAATTTACACCTGATTTAATGCCATCGGATATATTAGGGAGTGAAATATTAGATGAAAATAGACAGTTTAAATTTATAAAGGGGCCTATTTTTTCCAATATTATTTTGGCAGATGAAATTAATAGGACTCCGCCAAAAACGCAAGCTGCTTTATTAGAAGCAATGCAAGAAAGATCGGTTACTATTGCTGGTGTCAATCATAAATTAAGTTTGCCTTATTTTGTGTTGGCAACTCAAAATCCAATTGAACAAGAAGGGACTTATCCTTTACCTGAAGCGCAATTAGATCGTTTTATGTTTGCTATAAAACTGGAATATCCTTCTTTTGAGGAAGAAGTTCAAGTGGTGAAACGTACAACTGCAGATTCTGATACAAAGGTAAATGCGTTGTTTACGGCTCAAGAAATTATAGACTTTCAGCATTTGATTCGTCGAATTCCTGTTGCGGATAATGTAGTGGAATATGCTGTAACACTGGTAAGTAAAACGCGTCCGGATAATGCGCTTTCCAATGGGTTTGTGAAAAATTATTTGGATTGGGGTGCTGGACCAAGAGCGTCACAGAATTTAATTTTGGCTGCCAAAGCTAATGCTGCTTTTCATGGTAAGTTTTCTCCAGATATTGAAGATGTAAAAGCAGTTGCAACTGGAATATTGAGACACCGAATTATTAAGAACTACAAAGCCGATGCTGAAGGAATTTCTGAGGAAATGATAATTGATAAGCTGATTTAAAAATAAAAAATAAGAAATTATTGAAAAGTACTATGTTCTAATGGGAATGTGGTACTTTTTGTTTTAACAATAGTTTTTATTTTTGTTAAAATCCAATTTTGGAATTGCTGAATTTGTAAATTTGATAGGTGAAATATGCGTATTTCTTATTTTAACGCATCTAAATCTTTTATTTTGCAATAATAATTTTTAAAAAAGGTGGATCCATTAAATTTTTTTTAATTATCAGCTTTAATTCCTAAATTTGCGTACAAAAAAATAAAAACACCTAATAAAAGACTTCTGTTATGAATATTTATAAGGATTATATCCAAGAGATTGAAGAACGTAAAGGCCAAGGGCTTAACCCGAAGCCAATTGATGGTGCTGAATTGCTAAGCGAAATCATTGCACAAATTAAAGATTTAAATAACGCATATCGAGAAGATTCTCTTAAATTCTTTATTTATAATACTGTTCCAGGAACTACTCCTGCAGCTAATGTTAAAGCTAATTTTTTAAAAGAAATCGTTCTAGGTCAAGCAGTAGTTGCTGAAATTACACCTGCTTTTGCTTTAGAGTTGTTATCACACATGAAAGGTGGAACTTCTATAAAGGTATTGCTAGATTTAGCTTTAGGTAATGACGTTGCTATTGCAAAAGATGCTGCTGAAGTTTTAAAGACACAAGTTTTTCTTTATGAGGCCGATACAGATCGTTTAGAGGCAGCTTTCAAAAGCGGTAATGGAATAGCGAAGGAAATTCTAGAAAGCTACGCTAAGGCTGAGTTCTTTACTAAATTACCTGAAATAGCAGAAGAAATTAAGGTAGTTACTTTTATTGCTGGTGAAGGAGATATTTCTACTGATTTACTTTCTCCTGGAAACCAAGCGCACTCTCGTTCAGATCGTGAATTGCATGGAAAATGTTTAATTTCTCCTGAAGCACAAGCTGAAATTAAAGCATTAGCAGATGCGAATCCTGATAAGAGCGTGATGTTAATAGCTGAAAAAGGTACTATGGGAGTTGGTTCTTCAAGAATGTCAGGTGTAAATAACGTGGCGCTTTGGAGTGGTAAACAAGCAAGTCCATATGTTCCATTTATTAATATTGCTCCAATCGTTGCAGGAACAAATGGTATTTCTCCGATTTTCCTAACAACTGTTGATGTTACTGGTGGTATTGGTCTTGACCTTAAAAACTGGGTAAAAAAATTAGATGAAAATGGTAATCCTGTTCGTAACGAAAGTGGTGATCCTATTCTAGAAGAAGTTTACTCTGTTGCTACTGGTACTGTTCTTACAATCAATACAAAAACAAAAAAACTTTATAACGGAGATAAAGAATTAATTGATATTTCTAAGGCTTTTACTCCTCAAAAAATTGAATTTATAAAAGCTGGCGGATCTTATGCTATCGTGTTTGGAAAAAAATTGCAAACATTTGCTTCAAAGACTCTTGGTATTCCTATTGTACCTGTATATGCTCCGTCAAAAGAGGTTTCTGTTGAAGGACAAGGTCTTACAGCTGTAGAAAAAATATTTAATAAAAACGCGGTAGGAACAACTCCAGGTAAAATTTTGCACGCTGGTTCAGATGTTCGTGTTACCGTAAATATTGTTGGTTCACAAGATACAACTGGTTTGATGACTTCACAAGAGTTAGAGTCTATGGCTGCTACTGTGATTTCTCCAATTGTTGACGGTGCTTACCAATCAGGTTGTCACACTGCTTCAGTTTGGGATAATAAATCTAAGGCAAATATTCCTAGATTGATGAAATTTATGAACGATTTCGGATTGATCACAGCTCGTGACCCGAAAGGAGTTTATCACTCAATGACTGATGTAATTCACAAAGTATTAAATGATATTACTGTAAACGAGTGGGCGATCATCATTGGTGGTGACTCTCATACAAGAATGTCTAAAGGGGTTGCTTTTGGTGCTGACTCAGGAACAGTTGCACTTGCTCTTGCTACTGGTGAAGCTTCAATGCCAATTCCAGAATCTGTGAAAGTTACTTTCAAAGGAGACATGAAAGGGTATATGGATTTCCGTGATGTAGTTCATGCTACACAAGCTCAAATGCTTAAAACATTTGGTGGAGAGAATGTATTCCAAGGAAGAATTATCGAGGTTCACTTAGGAACTCTTAATGCGGATCAAGCGTTTACATTTACAGATTGGACTGCAGAAATGAAAGCAAAAGCTTCTATCTGTATTTCTGAAGATTATACTTTGATTGAGTCTCTAGAGATGGCGAAAGGTAGAATTCAGATCATGATCGACAAAGGAATGGATAACAAAAATGAAGTTCTTAAAGGATTGATCGCTATAGCTGATAAGAGAATCGCTGAAATTATTTCAGGTGAAAAACCTGCTTTAAGACCAGATGCAAACGCTAAATATTATGCAGAAGTTGTTGTAGATCTTGATGTGATTGCTGAGCCAATGATTGCAGATCCAGATGTTAATAATGCTGATGTTTCTAAAAGATATACTCACGATACCATCAGACCTTTATCTTTCTACGGAGGGGTTAAAAAAGTAGATCTTGGATTTATCGGTTCTTGTATGGTTCACAAGGGAGATATGAAAATCCTTGCACACATGCTTAAAAATATTGATGAGCAAGAAGGTAAAGTAGAGTTTAAAGCACCACTAGTTGTAGCTCCTCCTACTTATAATATTGTTGATGAATTAAAAGCAGAAGGTGACTGGGAAATTTTACAAAAATACTCTGGTTTCGAATTCGACGATAATGTTCCTAAAGCTGCAGCACGTACATCATACGAAAACATGCTGTATCTAGAGCGTCCAGGTTGTAACCTTTGTATGGGTAACCAAGAAAAAGCTGCCAAAGGAGATACTGTAATGGCAACATCTACTCGTCTTTTCCAAGGAAGAGTTGTTGAAGATACTGAGGGTAAAAAAGGAGAATCATTGCTTTCTTCTACACCAGTTGTAGTTTTGTCTACGATCCTTGGTAGAACTCCAACAATAGAAGAATATAAAACTGCAGTAGAAGGGATCAACCTAACTAAGTTTGCGCCTTCTCATAAATTACTAGTTAAATAATTCACATAATTAGTTAATTTGTCTAGTCCTAAAATAGGTTGACAAGTTTCACAATAAATTAATTAAAACCAGTGAAGATGTTTTTCACTG
>DATEOV010000273.1:0-4435 GCA_035273645.1 Flavobacterium sp.
TGAAGTTGAGTTTTTATTGGCAGAAGCCGCAGCTAGAGGTATTGCTGTAGGCGGTACACCTGCTAGTCACTATAACGCTGCGATTACTGCTTCTATGGAAGACTGGGGTGTAGCTGCTGCTGATATCACAACTTATTTAGCTAGAACTGATGTTGCTTATGCGACTGCTACAGGAACTTGGAAACAAAAAATTGGAGAACAATCTTGGATTGCTTTATACAATAGAGGTTTTGAAGCTTGGACATCTTACAGAAGATTAGATTTCCCAGTTTTACAAGTTCCTAGTGTAACTTATGAAGATGCAGATGGTCCAATTACAGTAGTACCTAGACGTTATTCTTACCCTGGTAACGAAGAAACGCTTAATGCTACTAACTTAAATGCCGCTGTTGCCAAATTAGGTAGCAATGGTACATCTAAACGTATTTTCTGGGATAAAAACTAATTCATCTCATAAATTTAATACATCTAAACCACCAGCCCAGCTGGTGGTTTTTTTTTTACAAACCTTTTACCTAACTTTGCCGCATGGAAAAAGAACATCAAATTTTTGGGATTAGAGCAATAATTGAAGCCATACAAGCAGGCGCAACAGTAGATAAAGTCTATATTCAGAAGGAAGCAAGCAGCGAACTAATGAAAGACTTAATGAAAGTGATGAAAAGAGGAAATATAAATTTTTCTTATGTTCCTGTTGAAAAACTAAACCGATTGACTCCCAATAATCACCAAGGTGCAGTAGCAACAGTCTCTCCTATCTCATTTTATGATTTAGAAACATTAATAGAAACCGTTATTGAAAACGGGAAAAAGCCTTTATTTTTGATACTAGACCAAATATCAGATGCACGTAATTTTGGAGCTATTATCCGAACTGCAGAATGTACAGGAGTTAATGGTATAATTGTTCAAAAGGCTGGTTCGGCTCCGGTAAATGGAGATACAGTGAAAACATCTGCGGGTGCGGTATTTAATATTCCTATCTGTAAAGTAGAACACATAAAAGACGCTATTTTTCTTTTGCAGGCCAGTGGTGTAAAAACCGTTGCTGCCACCGAAAAAACAGAACAAAATATTTATGACATTTCTTTGAATGAACCAGTAGCAATCATTATGGGTTCTGAAGATCGAGGTGTGAATCCATCCGTTCTTAAAATCGTAGATGAAAAAGCAAAACTTCCTATGTTTGGTTCAATAGGATCATTGAATGTATCTGTAGCTTGCGGTGCTTTTTTATATGAAGCCGTAAGACAAAGGAGTTAAGACTACAAAATTTAGATTGCAGATTTCAGGCCTAAGCGACAGCGAACTGACTAAGCAATATAGATTTTTAGATTTAAAAAAGAGAAATGAATCAAGACTCCTGTTTTGATTCATTTTTTTTGTTTATATCCTCTTTATTTTCGATAAAATCATAAACAACATTAGAATTCGATTGAAAAAAAGAATCAATTTCTACCTGATCATCTTCAACAATTTCAGGTTTTGGTGGATTAACAAAATTACCGTTTTCATCAAAACGTTGCATAAATTTATCTTCTGACGGATCATAATCAGGTCGTTCCCAATCGTATTTTATTATTTTCTTGAATTCTGGTTTCTTGTACAAAAAAGTAAGTACAAAACCTGCAAGTAACCCTGATAAATGACCTTCCCAAGAAATAGTTTCATCAATTTTCGGAAAAACATACCAAACCATTCCACCATACAAAACTACAACTGTAAGAGACAAAGCTACCAATCGATAATATTTCGTTTGAATTCCTTTAAAAAAAATAAACGAAACCAATACATAGATTAAACTACTTGCTCCAATATGGTAATTTTCTCTTCCGATGAGCCACGTTATAGTACCGGAAAGTAAAATTCCGTACACAAATATTCCTATTGCTTCTTTTCTGTAAAAAAAGAACAACGCTGCTAAAAGCACTAATAATGGTATGGAATTATTATAGAGATGTTCGATATTCGAATGAATAAATGGGCTAAAAATTATCCCTTGCATTCCTGAAAAAGTTCTCGGAAGAATTCCATTACTATCAAAATCAAATCCAAAACGAATTTCTAACCAATATACAAACCACAGGAATAGCACAAAAAAAAGAGGCACTCCTACTACTGTATTGGTGAATTTAAAATGATTTTCTTCCATTCTTAAATACTGGATTATTGGATTAAATAGATTCTTAATACAAATCAAAAATGTATCCAAAAGCAATTTAGTGCTATTTTGTCATATAAAACAATTCCCTTTATGAAAACGGATGCCCTAGCCCTGATGGAAACGACATCCTTTTGTGCCGGGGTTTGGCACAAAAGATAAAGTGCACAGCAGGAATTAGCTCCTGAAAAATATACTCATAAAAACTGAAAATTGTGTAATTTTACCACATGGAAGCACCACTGGCAGAACGCATACGCCCACAAAAACTAGAAGACTACATCAGTCAATCCCATTTGGTTGGCCCCAACGGCTCGTTGACGCAACAAATATCAAAAGGAATTATCCCATCGTTAATATTTTGGGGACCGCCTGGAACAGGAAAAACGACTTTGGCGCAAATTATTGCCCAGGAGTCTAAACGCCCTTTTTATATCTTGAGTGCCATTAACTCGGGGGTGAAGGATATTCGGGATGTAATAGAGAAAGCTAGGCAGAGCGGTGGTTTATTTACTGCCAAGAATCCAATTTTATTTATTGATGAGATTCATCGTTTTAGTAAATCACAACAGGATTCTTTATTGGCTGCGGTTGAAAAGGGATGGATTACGCTTATAGGTGCTACGACCGAAAATCCGAGTTTTGAAGTTATTCCCGCTTTATTATCCCGCTGCCAGGTATATATTTTGAATGCTTTTACTAAAGCGGATTTAGAACATTTATTGCAAAGAGCAATGAAAACGGATACTTATTTGGCTACAAAAAAGATCGAACTAAAAGAAACAGAGGCTCTTTTGCGTCTTTCTGGCGGCGATGGACGTAAACTATTAAATATTTTTGAACTGGTCGTAAACGCTTCCGCTGAAGACGAAATTTTGATCACCAATAACCGAGTTTTTGAATTGGTGCAACAAAATACGGTTTTGTATGACAAAAGTGGTGAACAGCATTACGACATTGTTTCGGCTTTTATAAAATCAATTCGAGGTAGTGATCCGAACGGCGCTGTCTATTGGTTGGCGCGAATGATAGAAGGCGGAGAGGATGTAAAATTTATTGCCCGAAGAATGTTGATTTTATCCAGTGAAGATATTGGAAATGCAAATCCAACTGCTTTTATTATGGCTAATAATGCTTTTCAGGCGGTATCCACCATTGGTTATCCTGAAAGCCGAATTATTTTGAGTCAATGTGCCATTTATCTTGCCACTTCACCCAAAAGTAACGCTTCCTATTTGGCGATTGGAACGGCTCAACAATTAGTAAAACAGACAGGTGATTTACCTGTACCGATCCATTTACGAAATGCTCCTACTAAATTAATGAAGGAATTAGGATATGGTGAGGATTATAAATATTCGCACGATTATGCCAATAATTTTGCAGAACAGGAATTTTTGCCAGAAGCACTTAGTAATACCCCTATTTATATTCCCGGAGCTAATTCTAGAGAAAACACAACCCGTGAATTCTTGAAAAATAGATGGAAGGATAAATACGGGTATTAAAAAGTTAGATATTCATTACAGTTAATTAAAACTTAACTGTGATTTTTTCTGACATTAAAGTTTCTTTCTCGTAATATTCAAAAAACCATTGATTTTCTTTTAAAACCATAACTCCTTGGATATTTTCTTTGGATGCCAAATAAATAGACGGATTTGTAGTTTTATATGCCCTCATAACCACTTTTGGCGTGCTATCCACTAATTGAAATCCATTTTTTATAGGCTGTGCAAACAACACGTTCCCATTAGACTCTGCACTATTATTAGAGACATTTACAGCTACAGCAGCTGTGGTGGCAACAACAGTAGTCGAAGCAACTGGCGGTACTGGAGATGCCACTGTCGCGTTTTGACTACTCGCAACTGCTACTCCATTGTATTTATAATGCAAAGCATAAACTGACACAAAAGCCATGTTTAATGCTTCAGTATAGGCAACTTCATAATCTTTCTCCTTGCTTTTTCCTACTTCAGATTTAAAAATAACTTTACCGTTACAATCTTTAAGAGCAACATACAGTTTAGTTACCAAAAATCCGCTTTCTTTCAAAACATCCACATTTAATAGACTACATCTATCACTGAATTCTTTTGGGATTGTTTCATTGGCATAAAAAGCCTCAAAACCTGCTTTCTTCAAATTTACTTTTGTCAGTGTACTCAGTCGGTACTGATTTTCGCTTTTAAGAAAATCATATTTTAAAGGAATAATTACCGCTGGATAATCATTCACTGATTGAGAAAAACCATAGCTTGAAACAAGCAA
>DATEOV010000274.1:0-3510 GCA_035273645.1 Flavobacterium sp.
AGCGTAATTCTAATTCCAGTATTCTTGATTGGTACAGCAGGATAAATCCCTAAATTCAGAAAAAACCCTTCATTGAATAATCGTTGAACAAAATTATATGCCGTTGCGGGTGTACCCATTCCTAGAAAGAAAACTGGCGAATCGTTTTTTTTTTTTTTTTGAAGGTTTTCTAAAGACAACAATTGATTAAAATAGCCAATTTTATCAGCCAAATCTTTTTGCTTCAATTCTATTTCTGGAGACAAATGAATGTCTGCAGATGCAATTGCAGCGGCCACTGATGCAGGTTCTAATTGAGCGGAAAAAGTTAACGGACCTCCAAAATTTTTGATTTTTTCCCGCAGTTTTTGATTCTTACAAAATAATGTTGCTCCACTAGCTCCAAAGGTTTTGCTTAGTGTGCTTACTACAATGCAATTTTCGGGTAGTTCTTTAATAGCGTCAAAAATAAAACCAGTTCCGTTCTTGCCTTTCCAACTCATTCCATGGACATCATCAAAATAAAGATTCAGTTGCGCATACTTTTGAGTTAAAGCCAATAATTCCGGGATGGGTGCATAATCCCCAAACATGGAATATACGCCATCGGCCATATACCAGATTTTGTTGTATTTTGATATTAACTGTTTAATTTTATTTTCCAACATATCCAAATTACTGTGCCTGATCATTTCTACAGGAATTCCCCGAAGTTTTAAAAGCTGGCAAGCATTTTGGACACTCCAGTGGACCTGATGATCTATTATTACTGCATCTTCATCCCTGATGAGTGTTGGGATTATAGCTAAATGTCCCAATGTACTGTTCTTGGTTATAATAGGCGGGATGCCATACATTAGTTCAATTTTACTTTCCAGTTCACTGTATAGTGGATGCGAAATATATGATTTTGAAAGCGGAAATTGTGTGCCATAATTGTGTATAGCTGCTATTGCTGCCTCTTTCAGTCTAATATCTTGTTCAAGTCCCAGATAACCAGTTGTCCCGAAATGAAACATTTCCTTTCCCTTGATTTGGATAGTCCTGCCTGTTAATATCTTGTCTTCTGCATATAAGTGCAGTATGCCTTCTTTCTTTGCTTCCGAAAAAACTTCATCCACACTATCGATAAAGTTATTGTGTTTAATTTTTGCCATTGCTTAGTTTTCTTTAAGCGGTTATTAAAAAAATAGTTTTATAAAATTCATTATAAAAAATGAAAGTTATTTCATCCTCTTCCTCAATACTCCCAAATTGACAAGTCAAATTCCCGAATTAACAACAAATACTACAAAAAGCTACAAATAATCCCAAACTAACAACTACCATATTAATAAATGTTTCTATTTTTGTTAAATTGTAAGACTTTAATTCATAGAACATGATTGCAGCCCATGATCTTTATGAAAATGATTTTGCCCGGTTTTGGACAACCGACGGTATCCTCTTTTTTGAATACAAACCCAATACCATTATTGATCTAAAGGTAGCCCAGTGTGTTGTAACCGATAGAATTCATTTTCAAAATGAAAGGTCCTATCCAATTCTGTGTGATATTAGAGGTATAGTTGCCACTGAGAAAGCAGGAAGAGATTATTTGGCACAATCTGGATCTATATTGACACAAGCCGTTGGTCTTATTGTTCACGAGAAAGTACTGCTGACGATAAGCACTTTTTATGTAGAGATTAGTAAGCCTTCTGTACCTACTCAAATTTTCACTAAAGAAGAAGATGCTTTAGTTTATCTGAAAGGGTTTATTTAGTTTTTAGAAAGAAAAATGAAGAGTTGAATATTATGAAAGCGTACAATAAAGAACGTATTGTTACCATTCATCAAATGTTATTTGAGATGGCAAGGGGCAATTTTAGCAGTAGCATTCCCTTAAGCTCCAATGAGGACGAATTGGAAACGCTAGTTGTTTTAATTAATATGGTTGCAGAAGAAATGAAAGAGTCTATTTTTAATGTCGGCTATGTTAATGCCCATAGAAAACTTCAATTTATAGCTCAAAGTACACTTGTTTTGGATGCCTCGTTTTCTATCAAAAGCTTTACTCCTGAAATTGCTTATTTTTTAGGTTATTCGGAATCTGAATTGATAGACCTGCCTTTGGCGGGCATTATTACAACGGTTTCTTTGCAACAACTTCATGATGCACTCGATGCAAATGTTTCAATGTCTACAACTATTGCTTTAGATTTTACACCTAATGAACATTTACCTGTTTCTGTTTCCTGTACTATTGGAAGGTTAGTTAATAGTTCAGAAATTATATTAAATTTTGTTACTCCTGCCCGTAAAGATTCTTATCGTCCTTTGATGTACGAAAATAAAAACGAGAAATATTCAAAAACTCGAAAAGCTGATGCACTATTGATTCAGAAACTTTATGACTATATATTGGCACACCTTGAAGAATCGCTTCCATCGCTAAAAGTGCTTTCATCTGAATTTGGTACTAATGAACATAAATTAAAAGATGGCTTTCGTCATTTTTTTAAGACCAGTATTTACCAATTTTATAATGATGAGCGTTTGAAAAGAGCTTATTTTATGATTGAACACACTACGATACCTTTGAAAAATATATCAGTGATGAATGGCTTTAACGATTATCCGAATTTTTCAAAATCCTTTAAAAAACGATTTGGTTTTTCTCCATATGAAATAAAGCGAAATGAAACCGGTTTTACTTCATTACCGGAAGATTAAATTTTAGTTTTTCAACTTTATCCGTTTTGGCCAAGTTTTGCTCCCAATTAGACAAGTGTTTTGACTTTTGAATTTAGAATTTTGCTTTGTAGAACTAAAATCTATGAAGTTATGAGATTGAATATCAAAATACAGAACCTCTTTTTAGATCTAACTTGTTTACTCTATATTCTTCTTTTTGTTTATGCAGCAGTCAGTAAACTATTGGATTTTGAAAACTTCAAAGCTCAGTTAGGTCAGTCTCCACTTTTAAGTCCTTTTGCAGATTTTGTCACAATTGCTGTAATTACTATGGAACTGATTATTGCAATTCTACTGAGTGTCCATAGATTTAGATATTTTGCTTTATGGGCAGCAGTTGCCTTGATGAGTATGTTTACTGCTTATATAGTTATCATACTGCAATTCAGTTATTTTATTCCCTGTTCATGCGGTGGTATTTTGGAAAATTTAGGATGGAAAGAACATCTTATTTTTAATCTGGCATTCCTGTTTTTGGCAATATTAGTCATTTTATTGCGATCCATGAATAACCGTATTCTTATTCGACTATCCTTGTTAGTTTTAGGAAGCGTTATGGTAATAACAGGATTATTTCTCTTCTCAGAAGATATTATGCAAAAGGAAAACCCTTTTATTAGACGCTTTCCACAGGCTACGGCTGCCAAAGTTAGCAGCATTGATTTAAGAAATACATCTTATTATGTTGCTGGTACTAATAAAAATAAAATTTATTTAGCCAATCGTTTGGCTCCGCTTCAAATTCTTGAAATTGATTCCAATCTAAAAAGCAAAAAGAAATACACCATCCAATTG
>DATEOV010000275.1:0-2130 GCA_035273645.1 Flavobacterium sp.
GAAATTATCATTGTTTATGAAATCTATAAGAAAATTAGACCAGATGGACTTATCATAAAAAATGATATTACTCCTAATAAATTACAGCAAGCCATGGTAGAAATTATGGAAGGCAATCCTTTTCAAAGTACTATGGTAAGAAACTGTATTAATGAAATATGGAAAAAGGAATTGATGGTTGAAGATTACAATCGTCAAATTTTGTATTATTTATCTAAAGGATTTAAAATAAAAGAGTTGGAGGGGGTAATTTGTCTGACAACTAGTGCTATCCAAAAGCGCATTATCCGAATGAAAAAAGCCTTTGAGGCAAAAGACGACTCAAGTCTTGTGAAAGAAGCCATCAGGCAAGGATTTATTTAAAAGCCCTTTTCAGTTTTAACATATTTTACTTAAAAATAGCCTTCTTTGTTAAAGGTTGTTTTTGTCATATCTTGAATTCAGTTCTTCTTTATATGTTTGATGAGAAGTTATTCTAAACTCTACTTGAGAAAGAAAACAAATGTATGCTAGATAAATTAAGTTGATGACTTAGTTGTTTGGTTGTGATGGATTTTAAAAACTAATTTACTTATGATAAAAAAAATACTTATTGTAGATGATCATTTTATTGTAAGATCCGGAATGTCACTTTTATTGGAAAATGAAATAGATAACGCTCAAATTTTTGAGGCAAATGATTTTCAGGAAGCAGTTGTTGAATGTGGTAAGTTTAGTTTCGATTTAGTAATATTGGATATCAATTTGCCTGGTGGAAAAAAATGCTATATGATTGACGATTTGCGAGAGTTGCAAAAAGATGTCAAAATATTAATTTTTTCTGCCCATGAGGAAGAAATCTATGCTTTTCGCTATATCCAGGCTGGAGCAAATGGATATTTGAATAAATTGAGTGATAGTGATACTATTGTTAAAGCCGTAAAAACGGTTTTGGAAAAAGGAAAATTTATTTCAAATGACATCCTTAATAAGTTTATAGCATTTTCACAACAAAGAAAAGAAAGCAGTAACCCTTTGGGAGATCTTACCCATCGTGAATTGGAAATTGCTGAACTTCTTGCAAGAGGGTATGGAAACCTTGAGATAGCCAATGAGTTGGATATTAAAATGACGACCGTGAGTACCCATAAATTAAATGTTTTTAAAAAGGTTCACGTGACCAATATTATCGAACTATCTGAATTGTTTAAAAAATTTACGGATTAATTATTTGTTTCAGTTGTTTAATATGTTCTATTCTCAATGTTCCTTTTATTAATTATGGTTTTTTGTAAAGAAATTATGTTGAAATTGTATGGTCCAAAAGAGTAGATTTTGGTGCTAAAAAGCTTTATTTGTAAGAATTTAAATAAAAAGTGGATGCGCTGGACACACACCCTTTTTGTGGAATCGCTGGGATAACGATTGAACACCTAATCTCTATATTAATGTACATAGATAGCCTTGAAAAATAATGTATAATCTCTTTGTATTCAATGATTAGCTGCTTACGGTTGATTTTTTAAATTATTTTACAAAAAATAATCAATTTGCTTTTTTTATTTTTTCTGTCAAAATGTGTCTTTTTAAAGTGAAAAATACCTCCACTAAATTGACTCTAGGTGTTCGACAGTCGAACATCTTCTTTTTGTCGTAATTTTATAAATAGACAAAGAACATTTCATAAATTTAGTTTAATATTTTGTGTTAATACATATTGAATCGGACAATTTGAATTTAATAGTAATTTCATGGGTATTCCTCTTTTGTCTCTGCAAAACCAGTATATGCAAAAACCATTTTACAGTAGTTCAAAAGTAAACATTTGTAAAATGGTTTTTTACAGTCTAAAGACAGAAGTTGAAAAGTATTAATCGATCACTACTTTTTGAGTCACGAATTCAGTTTCTGATTTTTTGAATTTAAGTTCAAAAGTTCCTTTTAAAGTTGGTTTGAATTTTAAAACAGTCTTTTTAGGATCTGGCACCTGCATTGTGCATACCTCTGCTGGGTATTTTACTTCTACCTGATATCCATTTTCTTTATCAATTGTTGTCTCAGTGATATTAACGAATTCTGCGCAAGCGTTGTCCACAATATAAGTTATAACATAACTAAGTTCAACGTTTACTTTTCCTGTTGCCGGTCCTT
>DATEOV010000276.1:0-2273 GCA_035273645.1 Flavobacterium sp.
AAAAAAGGATGCAAGCTGATTTTTTTTTTTTATTCAATCAATTTTAATTTTCTAAAGGCTTCTTTTGTTGAATTTAATCGGATGATAGGAAATTCGTCCATATTGGTTTCTTCTTTTTCAACATTTGTAGCAAAAAAATAAATTGAATTATTAATTTCTAAGTAGCCTACTAACCATCCATTGTTGATGTCATTTCTCATACCCCAACCAGTTTTTCCACTTAAAGTATAATTTTCATTTTTCTCGATTATCATAATGTCTTTCATGATATTTTCGGTTCGTTTAGAAATCGGTAATTTAGAGAAATACAATCTTTCAAGAAAATCAATTTGTTGCATTTGTGAAATTTTTGATTTTCCCTGCAACCAAAAATTATCAATGGTCAGTGTGTCGAAAACCATTCCGGGATAATTAAGTTTTTTTAGATAGGACTTCATTCTTTTGACTCCGACTTTCCGGGCAATTTCTTGATAACAGGGTACGCAGGAAACCTGAAAGGCCTGTTTGAAAGTCAAATCCTGTTCCCATTTTTTAAAATTGCGTTTTTCTCCATCCCATTTAAAAATAACCGAATCGTTTTGGATTACTCCCGTTTCTAAAGCAATAATTGAATTTGGAATTTTAAAAGTCGATGCAGGAATGATTCCCATTTTGGCCCAAGTAAAATCATTGGAATAATAGATTTCATTTTTTATGTCGTAAATTAAAACGGCTCCTTTTACATGTAAGCTATTCAAAATTTTTCCAAATTCAGGTTTAATAACTTCGTTTGTGTTTTTTATTTGGGCTTGTATATTTCCATTTGCAAATGCAATTAGACTTAAAAGGATTATTATTTTTCTCATTTTAATTTTGTGTTATCTCCATTAATTTTATTATCAGAGATGTGCTTAATCTCCTGTCTTACTATTTTTAAAATTTGTGTATGATAAAAGAATGTGTTTCTCAAGTCGTTTGAGTCGTAAGCAATGTTTTCTAAAACGATTACACTTGTTTTTGTTTCTGGAAAATAAAAATTCATTGAAGTAAATCCTGGTGCAAATCCGGTTTGTCCAAATTGCAAAACATCATCTTTTGTATCCACAGTTATACCGTATCCATAGTTTGTTTTTCCAGAAAGAGGATGTTGTCTTATTGCTCCTTCTTGTTTTGTAGTCATCATTTTAAATGTGGAAACATTCAAAATCTTTCCGTCTTGTAAATTTTGATTCCATAAAATCAAATCGGATGCAGTTGAAACAAAGGAACCCGCAGCAGGAGCATTTTTGAAGCTGTTTTTTTCAAATTCTATTTTCCCGTTTTCTTGTTCGGAATATCCCTTAACCAAATTTTTATATTCTTTAGTGTTTGGGTGAAAAGTGTTTTTCATTCCGCATTTTTGGAACAGTTCTTTTGATTGTTCAGCAAAAGATTTTGCCGAAGTTCGTTCTGTAATTTTTGCCAATAAATCATATCCAGTGTTTGAATACGAATAATTAAACTGTGTTCCAACTTTGAAGGCTGTTGGTTTGTCGAGTGTTACAATGCCGTGCATATGAGTTAATAAATGATGTACGGTAACTGTATCGGCCCATTTTTGAGTAAGTTCGGGTAAGTATTTACGAATAGGTTCATTCAATTTGATATGTCCTTTTTCATATTCTTGTAACACTAAAACTGCAGTAATTTGCTTGCTTATGGAGCCAATAATAAATTGGCTGCTGAGTTGTAAAGGTGTTTTCTTATCTAAATCAGAATAACCAACAACTTTTGAATAGGTAGTTTCCCCATTTTTTGAAATGAGAATAATTCCGTTGAAAGGTTTTGTCGTTTTACTCAAAATTAAAGAATCAATTTTGAAAGTGTAATCATTTTTATTTTGGGCAAAAGAATGGAAATTGTAAAGCAGAGTAATTACTAAAAAGACCAGTTTGAGAATTTTCTTCATTATTGATTTGGCTTGATTGATATTTGTTATTTGAAATAATGTTATGATTGGTAACGTGTTCCGATACTGGACTAGATAAATTATAGTTAAATTCGATTTATTTTCTTAGCCTTGTAATTTAGGATGAAAGATAATACTTTGTTTTTAAACCGTCAACTTTGATTGCAAAATCTAAATCGGCAAATTTTATTTATAATTGTACTGTGATATTTGTAAGCTTGTTTTTTTGTAAAAAAACCAATTCTTAGAGCTAATTTTTGAAATACTTTTCTCGAAAAATGCAATAAATTCTATGAAATGACTGTTATGTAAATAGAGTCTGGATGTAGTTGTTTAATGGATTTGG
>DATEOV010000277.1:0-2057 GCA_035273645.1 Flavobacterium sp.
TTTTAATAGTTTGAATGTATTGAGTTCATTGATCGAAGAAAATCCAGAGAATGCACAACGTTTTACCACTTCTTTGTCTAAAATTTACCGTTATGTATTGGAACAAAAAGATAAAGAACTGGTTTCGGTTGCCGAAGAATTGTCTTTTGCGAAAACATATATGAATCTATTGAAGATGAGGTTCGAGAACAGTTTGTTTTATGAATTGCCAGAAACAGTCATAAATCCAGATGCCAAAGTGGTGCCACTTTCGCTGCAGTTGTTACTGGAAAATACAGTAAAGCACAATGTAGTTAGTGAACAAAAACCTTTGCATATTAGAATATTCATTGAAGGCGATTATCTGGCGATTCAAAATGATTTTCAAAAGAAAGAAGTAATTCAAAGTCGTCAAGGAGTAGGATTACAAAACATTGTGGATCGCTACGGAATTATTACCAATAGAAAGGTATTGATCGAACAAGATGAAAAAACATTCACGGTTAAGATTCCTATTTTAACCAAACAAATTAGTGTTATGGAAACTACTTCAAATTACAACGAAAATAGTGCTTATTACAGAGCAAAAAAGAGAGTAGAACAACTCAAAGGATTCTATGGGAATTTGATTTCCTATTGTACTGTGATTCCAATTTTAATATTTATTAATCTCACCTACATGCCACAATTTCATTGGTTCTGGTTCTCTGCAGCGGGTTGGGGATTCGGTTTAACGATGCATGCTTTTAAAGTATTTGGGTATGGAACCGATTGGGAAGAAAGAAAAATTAAGGAAATATTAGAAAAAGAAAACAATAAGCAGAGTTGGAAATAGGATGTAATTTAAATATAAAATTTAGAAGTCATGGAAAATCAAAATACAGATGAAGAACGCTATTATAAAGCGAGAAAAAGAGTAGAAGAAATAAAAGGTTTTTATGGAAACTTGATTTCCTATATAGTGGTAAATTGCTTTTTACTAGTATTAAATTTAGTAACATCACCACAATATTTATGGTTCTTTTGGCCTTTATTGGGTTGGGGAATAGGAGTGCTTTTTCACGGATTAAAAGTTTTTAATTATTCACCGTTTTTTAATAAAGATTGGGAGGAAAGAAAAATTAAAGAGTTCATGGAAAAAGAAGAGCAAACAAAAAAAACATGGGAGTAATAATTTAAGAGCTGCTAAGAGTTTAAGTTTCTAAGATTCTAAGTTTAAAGAAAAGTAACTCAATTTCGAGTTTATTAATTTGGCTTTTTAAATCTTAGTGCCTTTGCGGCTTAGAATCTAATAAAACATACACACAATGGGAAGATATAGAAAACAGTTATTTGAAAATTTTCAGGATGAAAATTTCAATCCAGACTCTAGATATGAAATGGCTTATAAACGTGTAAAGAGAATCAAGGGGTTTTATGTGCATGCATTGGTTTATGTCTTCGTAAATGCATTTATAATTATATTCACATTCAACAAAAGTGAAATAGGAATCGAAGTTTTCTTTAAATGGGAAACTTTTTTCACAGCCATATTTTGGGGAATAGGATTGCTAGCACATGGGATATCGGTTTTTGGTAGGGACCTGTTTTTTGGTGCCGACTGGGAAGAAAGAAAAATCAATGAGTTTATGGATGATGACAAAAAACAAAAGTGGGAGTGAGGAGGAGTATTCAGATTACAGTTGTCAGAAAATTGTAATCAGTGGAATTTGAAAATCTGCAATCTGGATACTGCTAACAGTAATCTTTATTCTCTAACCTCTAACTTAAAAAAATGACCACAATAATTATAGAAGACGAAAAGCCAGCGGCAAGATTATTACAACGCAAACTCGAAAAAATAAATGTTCAGGTAGAAGTGATGCTTCATTCTGTTGAAGAAGCTTTGAGTTGGTTTTCCGAAAATGAACATCCCGATTTGATTTTTTTGGACATCCAATTATCGGATGGTTTGTCATTTGAAATCTTTGAAAAAACAGATATAAAAAGTGCTGTGATTTTTACAACGGCTTATGATGAATATGCGTTGCGCGCATTCAAATTGAACAGTATCGATTATCTTTTGAAACCCATCGATG
>DATEOV010000278.1:0-3067 GCA_035273645.1 Flavobacterium sp.
TTTATTTGATCACGCTTGTAAACCATTATTGGTTGATTTCATGAAAAAAGTTGAAACTAATATTATCGGGAAACCATTTTCAACTTCAAATCAGGTAGATAATGCTGTTCTTATTGCTGTTAACAAAAGTATTCGTCAACATCCAATTGAAGAAGTTGGAGCTTGGTTGAGAGAATCTATGACTGCAATGAAAAAAATAGGATAAATAAAATAAAGATTAGGATTACCACACATGAGGGTGTGCTGGGATTTGCATAATATCAAACAGGTTTAAATATTTTGAATTAGTAAGCACTTATTGGACAATTGATGATATTTTATGCTTTTACATTCACTTAACTTCGTACGAGCAGTAAGTTAAGTGAAGTAATCCCTAGTTTGTTATTTTATAAAGAGATTCTTTTGATTAAAAAGAAAGAATATAATTGTTGTTAAATATTGTTAATAAAAGGGCATTTTAGTTTTCTATTATGTCCTTTTCTTGCTTTAAATACGCCGATAAAACTAAAACGTTATTAAAAATTCATAAAATTTTGAAGAAGTGCCGTTTTTTATTATGTTTTTGAAACATTTTGCAAATTAATAGTTTTGAAAACCGAACAGATTTAATACTTTTATAAAAAAATTAAAAAAGATGAGTTATTTTAAAATTGACAGTTTAGAACAATACTTTAAACATTATAATAAATCAATACGTGAACCTCGAAAATTCTGGGGAAAAATTGCTGAAGAAAATTTCACTTGGTATCAATACTGGGACAAAGTTGTCGATTTTAATATGGCTGATGCCGAAGTAAAATGGTTCGTTGACGCAAAAGTCAATATTACAAAGAACTGTATCGATAGGCATTTGGCAAAAAAAGGTGAAAAAACAGCTATTATTTTTGAACCTAATGACCCGTCTGAAGAAGCATTACACATAAGTTATAACGAATTATACGAACGCGTTTCAAAAATGGCCAATGTTTTAAGAGAACAAGGAATTACCAAAGGAGACCGTGTTTGTATTTATTTACCAATGATACCTGAACTGGCTGTTGCAGTTTTGGCTTGTGCCAGAATTGGAGCGATACACTCTGTAATTTTTGCTGGTTTTTCGGCATCTGCTGTGGCTTCAAGGATAAATGACAGTGAATGTAAAATGGTAATTACTTCTGATGGAGGTTACCGTGGAAATAAAACTATTGATTTGAAAGGAATTATTGATGATGCTTTGGAAAATTGTCCAACTGTAACTTCAGTTTTAGTGGCCAAAAGAACTAATGCCGAAATCAAAATGAAAGCTGGTCGCGATCAATGGTTGGCTCCACTTCTTGACAACGCAATGAATAATAGTGTTGCCGAAATTATGGATGCTGAAGATCCTTTATTTATATTATATACTTCAGGATCTACAGGGAAACCAAAAGGAATGGTACATACTACGGCTGGTTATATGGTTTATACAGCTTATACATTTAAGAATGTATTCAACTATGAAGAGAATGATATTTTTTGGTGTACTGCCGATATTGGTTGGATTTCTGGGCATTCTTATATATTATACGGTCCATTATTGAATGGAGCAACTACAGTAATTTTTGAGGGAATTCCTTCTTACCCTGATTTTAGTCGTTTTTGGGAAACAATCGAGAAACATAAAGTTACCCAGTTCTACACAGCACCAACAGCCATTCGTGCTTTGGCGAAAGAGAATTTATCTTATGTTCAAAAATTCCCTTTAAAATCACTAAAAGTTATTGGTTCTGTAGGAGAACCTATTAATGAGGAAGCTTGGCACTGGTTTAATGACCACGTAGGAGGGAAGCGTTGCCCTGTTGTAGATACTTGGTGGCAAACTGAAACTGGTGGTATTATGATTGCACCATTGGCATTTACTACACCAACAAAACCAACATATGCTACATTACCATTACCTGGTATTCAGCCAGTTTTAATGGATGAGAAACGCAATGAAATTGAAGGAAATCAAGTGGATGGTAGTTTGTGTATCAAATTTCCATGGCCAGGTATAGCAAGAACTATTTGGGGAGATCATCAAAGATATAAAGACACTTATTTCTCTACTTTTCCAGGTAAATATTTTACAGGAGATGGTGCTTTACGTGATGAAGTAGGTTATTACAGAATCACAGGACGTGTGGATGATGTAGTGATTGTTTCTGGACATAATTTAGGAACAGCACCTATTGAAGACGCTATTAATGAACACCCAGCTGTTGCTGAGTCTGCAATTGTTGGCTTCCCACATGATATTAAAGGAAATGCATTGTATGGTTATGTAATATTGAAAGAATCTGGAGAGTATAGAGATAGAGACAATTTGATTAAAGAGATTAATCAACATGTGTCTGATCACATTGGACCAATTGCTAAGCTTGACAAAATTCAATTTGTAAACGGTTTGCCAAAAACTAGATCAGGAAAAATTATGCGACGTATTTTGCGCAAAATAGCTGAAGGAGATTATTCTAATTTCGGTGATATTACAACATTATTAAATCCAGAGATTGTTGATGAAATTGTAAAAGGAAAAATAGTATAACACTATTTAGTCTTTAACGTCTATAAAACTGCTTCAAATTTGAAGCAGTTTTTTTTTGTTTTATTAATTCCATTTGCAATTGATAAGCTTTAGTGCAAAATAAAAATGCTAAAAAAAGCACATGTTTCGGGCTAATGTTAAATTTTTATTAATAGTAGTAACATTATCTAGAATATAAAGTCTATTGATTATTAGCTTATTATAAAATAGATTATTATGATACTTCAGTTAAATAGTACAGCGTTTAATTTCCCAATAAAAACATTTTAAAAGTTAATAAAAAGTTAAAATTAAGTACTATGTGATACACAATACCTTTTTTAAGACATATATTTGTATAGGATATTATTATATGAATCAAGTTTAATAAACCAAAAATCAATCATCAATCAAAAAAATCAATTATTATGAAAAAATCAATCGTTTATTTAGGAGTAGCTTTAGTAGCTTTTGCAAATGTTTCTTTTGCATCAAATGGGAATTCATTTTCTGAAATCAAGAACAAAATCGAATTCAGTGAAA
>DATEOV010000279.1:0-3215 GCA_035273645.1 Flavobacterium sp.
ACTTTTAAATTTAATTTTTTTTTCCTGAGGTCTATAATTTAAAACCGAATCACAAGAACTAGAATTAAAAACATACTGATTTAGAATCCCAACTTTTACCTTGGATTTCATTATTCTAATTGCGTACTCTAGTTCACAATAACTTCCTTTAACATTTTCAAGATAGAACCCGTTCTTATTATGGAATCCATTTTTTATTACAAATGGATTATCACTATATTGAAAAGCATTATATAAAAAGTTTTTGAAAGATAATTTTGGTATTTGGCTTACACTTTTAGAAGCAAATAACAATTTCGGAAATTTATAATTTGCCGTTAAACGAACCATATCGATTTTATCTTTTTCAAGTAATTCAATAATTTCAGTTAAAACCGTGGAGAAAGAAGACTTAATCAAAAAATCCTCTTGACAATATAATATAAATTTACCCGAACAATTTTCTAATCCCCGATTAATATTTGCTCCCAACCCTAAATTTACCTTAGATTGAATCAGCTTAACTTGGCTTATTTTTTTTAATTCATCCAAATGATTTTGTTCGCTACCATCATCACAAATTACAAATTCATAACTGATATCCATATTCAAATTTTCAAAAGAATTAATACATTCTTTTAAAACTTGTGACCTGTTATAATGGGTGATTAATACACTTAAAACCATATCTAAAAATTATAAAATGCCAAAAATTTATTTTGTTGTTGCTCTAAAGTAAACTCATTCTTCATGCGGCTAATCGCTTTTTCTGTCATCAAACTCTTTTCGTTTTCGGTCATTTCAGTAACGGCTTGAATTTTCTCCGCCAAAGATACTGGATTTCTTTTGGCAACCACAAAACCGGTCACGCCATCAATGACATTTTCCGACAACCCTTCTGCATCACTGACAATACAAAGCTTACCCATTGCCTGTGCTTCCAAAACCGCGTTGCAAAATCCTTCCTGAATACTGTATTGCACGTACAACGTAGCGTCACCCAGTAATTGTCGCACTACTGTAGGTTCCAATTTTCCTGTAAAAGTGATACTGTCGGTCAAACCCAATTGATGGGCTGCAAACAACAACCGTTCTTTCTCGATACCATCACCAACAATCGTATATTGAAATGCAACACCCTTCTTTTTAAGCAGCGCCAAGGCTTCCAAGGTATATTCTAGCCCCTTTTTCCAATGCAGACGTGCTATTGTTAAAATTTGAATCTTCTGATTCGCTTCTGTTTCCTTTACATTTGAAAAATAGTTAACATCAATAGCAGGGCAAACCTTAAATATTTTTTCTTTGTTCTGAAAACCATTCTTATAAACTAAGTCGGCTATATCATCAGAAATAACATGAACTTTATCTACTTTCTTCCAAAGCTTATCATAACAATTTGGATTTTTCAAAGGATAAATAGCAATGTCAAATCCCCGAAAGCTAACCGCCATTTTTGCACCAATGGCCTGGGCCACATTTTCTCGCTCCAAAGCCATCGTTCCAAATCCAAAATGAAGCCAGTCTAATTTTGCCGAAAGCAAATGATGGTTAATTATCATTTTTTTTAGGATTGAAAAAAATGAAGTCCCTTCGTTTCGTTCCAAACGATAAAACTGCCTTACCACTTTAAAATTCAACAACAGTAAAATCAAAAAAGAACAACTTTCTTGTAAAAATACCAACGGTAAATTGCCTGACAGTTTGGGTGCAGCTACTACAGTAGCTCCTTCAAAAGTTTTTACTATATGGGATCCTGAAACAAAAAGAAACACTTCATGCCCATGCAAATGCAGACCTCTTATTTTGTTGACAAAAAAAGTCTCGGAATAGCCCGGAACAGCGGGCAAAACTAATCCTATTCTCATGATGGTTCTTGTAAAACAGATTCGTACAAGGTTATCATATCTGCAATCATTCTTTGATGCGAATGTTGATTTTCAATAGTTTTTCGGGCAGCAATTGTCATTTTCTGGTATTTACTAATAGATAAGTCGGCTACTTTACGCAAAGCCTCAGCCATTGCCAACGCAGACCGAACAGGAATTAAAAAACCATTTTCTCCATCGGTAATTACTTCGTTCATTCCTCCGCAATCCGAAGTAACAACCAGAGTTCCCAACGCCATGGCTTCCAGAACCACATTCGCAATCCCCTCTTCAACGCTGGAAAGCAATACAACATCGGCTTCCTGAAGAGCCAAAAGAACGGCTTCAAATGGCATAGCAGCAACAAAACGAATTTTTTCTTCCAGACCCAATTGCGAACGTTGTACCAGTAGCTCTTCATCAGTACCGACACCAATAATTGAATATTCAAAATCAAATTGTTGTCCTTGTAAAATTGCCAACCCATCCAAAGCATACGAATACCCTTTTACCCAATGGGAACGGCCAATCGAAACTACTTTTAATGGGGCATTTATTTTTTCTTTCTGTACAAAAGGCAACCTTTCTAAATCCAGACCACTATAAACAGTCATTATTTTAGTTGCATCTGCCCCAAAAGTTTGAGCCATCATTCCTGTAGCATTAGATACCGCATGAAAACCATCTAATTTTGGAAAAAGTTGACTATACAATTCTTTCCAATAAACATTCCCTATGGGACTAATTGTGATATGCGTTCCTCTAAGACTCAAAACAAGTTTAATCCCAAATTCCTGAACCCAAATCCAATCTCCAACTCCCTTTGCCCATTGCAAATGAAAAATATCTGGTCTGTGATACAAAACGGGATAATACTTCACTTTGGCAGCATAAGAGTCATTCCCTTGTTGCGCAAGCAAATCAACCAATTTATTTTTGTTTTTTCTTTGAAAAACAGCTAACAAAAAACTATAATATAAAAACTGGACTGCCTTTTCAAAACGATTGCTATAGGCCATCACCTTAACATTCTGACTGTATCTCTTTTTCTTTTTTAAAGTTCCAAAAAGATAAACGGAATAACCCGAATTCGCCATACCATCCACTAACCTTTCAATAAAGGTAGTCGACGGAATTTCTCCTGAATAGATAGCAATTTTTTTTTGAACCATTATATTTTTTGCTTGCTAAACAACGATAGCGTTAACAACATACTGACTGCATGAGAATAATAAACCGGATTCTCATGGACAAACTTACCATAAAATTCAGAAACGACCTCAGGCGCAATAAACATTGAAAATTCGGGATTCTCAAAAAGCCAATGTTTCAACGCTTTTTCATTTGCTGTTCCAATAAACTGTAATTCCC
>DATEOV010000280.1:0-2258 GCA_035273645.1 Flavobacterium sp.
CGAACAAGAATTTGGTTTTGAAACCCAAGCCATCCGTAATCAATTAGAAAGAACACAATTTTTAGAGCATTCAGTGCCTCTTTACTTAACATCTAGTTTTGTATTTGAAGATGCTGAAGATATGCGTGCTTCTTTTGCAGATGAGAAAGACAGAAATATTTACAGTCGATACAGCAATCCAAATACCAACGAATTTATTGATAAAGTTCGCAAAATGGAAGGGGCTGAGGCTGGTTTTGCATTTGCATCTGGTATGGCGGCGGTATATTCTACTTTTGCAGCTTTGTTGCAATCTGGCGACCATATTGTTTCTGCGAGCAGTGTTTTTGGAGCAACTCATTCCTTGTTTATCAATTTTTTTCCAAAGTGGGGAATCGAAACTTCTTATTTCGATCTTACGAAACCGGAAACCATTGAGGATTTTATTAAACCAAATACGAAAATACTTTTTGCAGAATCTCCAACAAATCCAGCTGTTGATATTATTGATTTGGAACTTTTGGGAGCTATCGCCAAAAAACATAATTTGATTTTGATTATTGACAACTGTTTTGCTACTCCATATATTCAGCAGCCTATAAAATGGGGAGCACACTTGGTAGTGCATTCTGCTACTAAATTAATGGATGGTCAAGGTAGAGTTTTGGGCGGAATTACTGTTGGTGATGCCGAATTGATTCAAAAAATCTATTTGTTTTCTCGACTTACAGGTCCTTCATTGTCTCCTTTTAATGCCTGGGTATTGTCCAAAAGTTTAGAAACCTTAGCAATTCGTTTAGATAGACATTGTGAAAATGCATTGAAAGTAGCTGAATTTTTAGAAAGCCATCCAAACGTAAATACCGTTAAATATCCTTTCTTGAAATCACATCCGCAATATGAAATTGCCCAAAAGCAAATGAAATTAGGTGGTAACATTGTTGCTTTCGAAATCAAAGGCGGAATCGAAGCAGGAAGAGCATTTTTGGACAAAATAAGATTGTGTTCATTGTCACCAAATTTAGGAGACACGAGAACAATCGTTACGCATCCGGCCTCTACAACCCACAGTAAATTGACTGTTGAAGAACGTTTGGCAGTAAGTATTACAGATGGTTTGGTTCGTGTATCAGTTGGACTAGAAACCGTGGAAGATGTGATTGCCGATTTAAAGCAGGCACTTTCTTAAGGATTTATAATTATAGCAAAAACCCACGGCTTAAACCGTGGGTTTTGTGTTTATAATAATAGCTTATTGTGTGATATCTTTTATTTTATAAATACGGAAATTCCAACATTTGCAGTTAACGCTCCAGATTTGACCTTAACATCTTTTTCTTCATATGTAAAGTTAGCATAGCCTAATCCTAAATCAAAACAAATAGCTTTTGAGATAAAATAGGCAAGTCCACCACCAGCACCCAAGACCAATCCATTATTGTCGCTGTCTGAATAAGAATAAAATGCATCAGGATTTGATGTTGTACCCGAAGAATTCATTTTTTGTTTAATTTTGGCATAACCCATTCCTGCAGTTATGTAGGGTCTAAATTTTTCTTTTGAAAAAAAATAGGTAGCTGTTGGTATAACAGAAAAAGTAGTTTCTGTACTTTTTGTGTCAATTGCTGAATATCCGAAACCTGTTGAGTAATCATTTGCAACTAAAATTTGTTGTTTTGTTGTGGCTGTTGTATAATCGAATTCTAGACCTATTGCTAAATTATCTATTATAAAATAACTAACACTAGGTGAAATATTAAAAGAACTAATTTTTGGCCCATCAGTGGATTGCCCTTGATATTCATATTTTACAGTTGATGAATTGAAGCCTAATCCCGTTTTTCCGCTAATTGCAAATGTGCCTTTCTCAGTTTGTGCTGTAATCGTTCCAAATGAAATTAAGGCGATTAATAAAGTAATTTTTTTCATTTTATGGTTTTTTTAGTTGCGCAAAAATAGTACTTAAATGATTTATTTGTACGAAAAACACATATTAGTTTGTTTGAAATTGTAGTTGGAAATGTATTTTTGTATAATGTTTAAAAATGTGTTTAGTATTCTTAAAAGCATTATGATATTTTTGCTTGGAATTGAATTCTATTATTATTTAATCAATGTAAATCAAGAAATTTCATGTACTAAATATGAAACCAAGACTAATTATTTTATCGGATTTGTGGGGAAAAGAAAAATCAGACTGGGTTTCTGGTTATGTTGAATTATTGAAGGGTAAATTTGAAATTCAATATCATGATTGCTGTGAATTGGCGAAAATTGAT
>DATEOV010000281.1:0-2336 GCA_035273645.1 Flavobacterium sp.
CAAGAAACAATAGCCTTTTATACTCTTTTGGCTCATGATTTTCAGACAATAAAAATGGAAAAAATGGGACTGACAGATAGTGGTGAACCTTTATACATGATTACTTTCAATCCTGAAAAAAAATTTAATTTTGATGAAATTCAAAAAAATAAAGCTGTATTGTTCCTCAACAATGGGATTCACGCGGGTGAACCGGACGGTATTGATGCAACTATGCAATTGTTTCGGGATTTAGCTTTAGGCAAAATAAAAACACCCAAAAATACGGTTATAGTTACGATTCCAATTTACAATATTGGCGGTGCTTTGAACAGAAACTCATCTTCAAGAGCCAACCAAGAAGGACCAGAAGAATATGGCTTCAGAGGCAATGCCAGAAACTATGATTTAAATCGCGATATGATTAAATCCGATACGCGAAACACCAAAAGTTTTGTTGCTATTTATCATAAAATAAATCCAGATGTTTTTATAGACAATCACGTGAGCAATGGTTCCGATTATCAATATAAACTGACCTATATCATGACGCAACACAATAAATTGGGTACCATCTTAGGAGATTACATGAATACCGAAATGATGCCATTTATTGTAAAAGATTTGGAACAAAAAAATATTCCAACAACACCTTATGTCAATGCATTCGAAGAAACACCTGATAATGGTTTTGTACAATTTTCGGATACGCCAAGATATACAACTGGTTATACTTCACTTTTCAACACAATTGGATTTGTAGTTGAAACCCATATGCTTAAAAAATATGCTGATCGTGTAAAAGCTACTTATGAATACATGATTTCCACTATTGATTTTATTGATTTAAATTATAAAAAATTAAAAGAATTGCGTGCCAAAAATGAAGAACAATATAAACCAAAAAACTCATATCCTGTTGAATGGAAAATAGACAGCTCTAAGGCAACAACCTTTTTGTTTTCTGGCTTTGAAGCTTCCTATAAAAAAAGTGAGGTAACAACTGGACAAAGATTATTTTACGACAGAACTAAACCCTATCAAAAGAACGTTCCTTATATCAAAGAATACAAATCAGTTAAGGATATTACGATTCCGAAAGCCTACATTATTCCAAAAGGCTACTGGAATGTTATTGATTTATTAAAAAGTAATAATTGCAAATACACACAATTAAAAAAAGATACCATTATCGAAGTTGAAAGTTATAAAATTGCCGATTACAATACTTCCAGCAAAGCTTATGAAGGACATTATCCGCATAGAAATACAAAATTGACAGCAACTCTTGAGAAGAAAACCTTTGCCAAAGGGGATTACGTATTTTCTACTGAACAAAAAGCCGTAAAATATTTATTAGAAACTTTAGAACCCGAAGCTGTTGATTCGTTTTTTAATTGGAACTTTTTCGATAGTATTTTACAACAAAAAGAAGGATATTCAGAATATGTTTTTGAGGATTTGGCTGCCCAACTTTTAAAAGACAACCCTAGTTTGAAAATTGAATTGGAAACCAAGGTCAATAATGACCCTGCATTTGCAAAAAATAGCGAAGTACAATTGGATTGGGTTTATAAACATTCTAAATTCTATGAAAAAGAACATTTACAATATCCAGTTTACAGATTACTCAACTAATTTCTTCTAATTTATTTGATTAATTTTTCTTCTTCAAATAGAAGCTTAATATTCTCGTATGAATTTTCCAATGCTTTTGGAATTTCACTTGGTTTAAGCCAGGCCACTTTTTCTATTCCTTCTTCTAATTGGCCTTTTGGTATGCCTTCAAATGTAGATTGCATTTCAAACCAATGGGTAATTTTTAATTTATATTTTCCATTTCGTTTAAAGACATGGTAGGTCTTTTGGAGTTTTTTAACAACTTTCAATTCATTTACGCCAGTTTCTTCTTCAACTTCACGCATGGCGGTTTCTTCAATTAACTCTCCTTTATCGGTACCACCTTTAGGTAAATCCCATTTTCCATTTCTAAAAATGAATAAAACTTCCCCTTTTTTATTATAAACCAATCCACCTCCTGCTTTATTTACTGGAATTTTTGCTTTCAAAGTTTTCATAATCACACTTTCATCAGGGTGATAGAGATAGGCTTTCTTAATTTTATTTTGAAACATTTTAACAATAACCTGCTCAACATCAATACTATCCAACAGGAAAAGCTGAAAATCAGTCTCCTTAGAGATTTGATTTGTCAAAAAAAGTGGTTTGTCGTTAACAAAAACTTTATACATTTGTATTATGATTTTTAATAAAGATACAGCCGAAAAAACAGCCGAATTGCTTTTGCAAATAAATGCAATTAAATTGAATCCAGGAAATCCTTTTACATGGGCTTC
>DATEOV010000282.1:0-3729 GCA_035273645.1 Flavobacterium sp.
AAAGTCAGGCAAAAGACCAGTCCACCAGAAAACTAATGATACTGAAAGATAAGTTGAAATCGCGAATACGTCCCAAAGCAATGGTGAGTTAAAATTCACCCAAAGAGATCCAAATTGATTTGGAATTGGTAATACCCAATACGCCAACCAAGGACGTCCCATGTGTATAATTGGAAATAAACCCGCTTGGATTACAGAGAAGATAGTCATCGCCTCTGCAGAACGGTTAATCGCCATTCTCCATCGTTGACGGAATAATAAAAGTACTGCAGAAATAAGTGTTCCTGCGTGACCAATACCAACCCACCAAACGAAGTTAGTAATATCCCAAGCCCAACCAACTGTTTTATTTAATCCCCAAGTACCGATACCTGTGGACACTGTGTATATAATGCAGCCTAATCCCCAAAGGAAGGCTATTAATGCGATTGAAAATACAATCCACCATTGTTTATTTGCTTTACCTTCTATAGGCGCGGCTACATCTACAGTTATATCGTGATACGATTTATCACCTATAACTAAGGGTTTTCTAATGGCTGCTTCGTAGTGAGACGACATAATCCTTTATTTGATTCTTAATTAATAATTTTTGTACTAGGTATTTCTAACTTTAACGTGGTATACAACATTTGGTTTTGTACCAACATGCTCCAACAAATGATAACTTCTTTCGTCTTCTGCTAATTTACTAACAACAGCTTCTTTATCATTTACATCTCCAAATATCATTGCTCCAGTAGAACAAGCATTTGAACAAGCAGTTTGGAATTCACCATCTTTTATTGCTCTTCCTTCGTTTTTAGCTTTCAAAATAGTTGCTTGTGTCATTTGAATACACATAGAACATTTTTCCATCACTCCGCGAGAACGAACATTAACATCTGGATTTAAAACCATACGTCCTAGATCATCATTCATATGATAATCAAATTCACTGTTTTTGTTGTATAAGAACCAGTTGAAACGACGCACTTTATAAGGACAGTTGTTAGCACAGTAACGAGTACCAACACATCTGTTATAAGCCATTTGATTTTGACCTTGACGACCGTGTGAAGTTGCTGCAACAGGACAAACAGTCTCACAAGGGGCGTGATTACAATGTTGACACATTACAGGTTGGAAAGAAACTTGTGGATTATCTCCCGCTTTTTCCATTTCATTAAAAGTAGATAATGAACTAGACAAACCAGCAATATTCTCTTTTCTTTCATTATCCCCTTCGAATGTACTTTCAGAAGAATAGTATCTGTCAATACGCAACCAGTGCATATCTCTACTTCTTCTTACTTCATCTTTACCAACTACAGGAACGTTATTTTCAGCATGACATGCAATTACACAAGCACCACATCCAGTACAAGCATTTAAATCAATAGAAAGATTAAAGTGATGTCCAGTAGAACGATCAAATGAACCCCATAAATCTACTGAAGTAGCATCAACTTCTTTGTGATCTAAAGAAACCTTCGGTTGTTCATTCCAAACTTCCGCATCTTTAGTGTTGAAAATCTCAAGAGTAGTTTCTTTAATAATATCTCCTCTTCCCATTAATGTTTTTTGACCTTGAACACAAGCAAATTCGTGTTCACCGTCTGCTTTCACTATTGAAACAGATTGTACATTATTAAATCCACTATATAAAGCGTAAGCATTAATACCCACTTGCATTTCTTCTTTTAAGGCTGCTTTACGACCGTAACCCAAAGCCATTCCCACAGTACCAACAGCTTGACCTGGCTGAACAATTACAGGAACATTTTCAAGTTTTACGCCATTTGCAGTTAAAGTAACATAGCTACCATTTAATCCACCGTTAGCAACAATTTCATTCGTTAATCCCCATTTCTTAGCATCAGCATTAGAAACAGTAACATAATTATCCCAAGATACTCTTGTCAATGGATCTGGAAACTCTTGCAACCAAGGATTATTAGCTTGTTGACCGTCTCCCATTCCTGTTTTAGTATACAATACTAATTCAAGACCAGCAGATTTCGCTTGAGCTAATGCGTTTGCAGCACCATTGTAATCTGCAGTACCAGCTGCAGCTGCTGGTATAACACCAACAAAAACACCATCATGTAAAACTTTATTCCAAGATGAACCCGCAATCACTGAAGATGAAAACGCTTTCAAATAATCATAATAAGTTCCAGGAATACCGTTAATAGACAATAAAATATCTTGAAATTGTTTTGTATTAAATAATGGACGAATAGTAGGTTGAGTAATACTATAAGTTCCTTTTGTCAAAGTTAAATCTCCCCAAGCTTCCAAATAATGAGGAACCGGTGCAGCGATTGTAGACAATGAAGCTGTTTCGTCTTCTTTTAATGATAACGAAACTGAAGTTTTTACTTTTTTCAATCCTTCAACAAATGACTTACTATCTGCTAAAGTATAAACTGGATTAACACCACTCATAATCAAAGTATGAACACTTCCAGCATTCATATCTTTTACTAATTGAGCAACTTTCTCATTAGATCCTTTACGGATTTGTCTAGTTCCAGAAGTAGAAAAAGCTTCACTTGCTAAAACCTGATTAATAGCAAGAACTAATAATTGAGCATTTTTATCTTGAATACCTGACACTAAAACTCCTTTAGAACCAGAAGCTTTCAATTGTTGAGCAGCTTTAGTAACATCTGCTTTAAAAGCAGCATCTAACGAAGTAGCAACAGATGAACCAGTAATTACATTATAAATATGAACTAATGCTTGTTTTTGATTAGCAGTTGACATAGCAACACGCTTGTCAGCAGCAGCACCAGACAAAGTCATATTAGACTCTAATTGTATGTGTTTTGATATTGTTTTCTTTCCAACAGCACCAGAAGGAATTCTTCCTTTTGCATATCCTGAATCATATCCTCCACCTTGCCAATCTCCAAGGAAATCAGCACCAACAGAAACAATAACCGAAGCTTTTGAAAAGTCATAATCTACTAAAGCTCTCTCTCCATAAACAGTTTCAAAAGCATCTAACGCTTCTGAAGAAGAAACTGCATCATATATTACATGTTTTGCATTAGGATTCTTTGCAATAAAATCAGCAATTAGCTTTTCAGTGGAAGGACTTGCCAATGTATTTGTCAAAAATACTACTTGCCCACCTTTTGCTTTAGCATCAACAATACTAGATTTGATTTTTGAATCAACTGCAGACCAAGAAGCATTTTTAGCATCTAGTTTAGGCTCTTTCAAACGCATATTATCATACAATGACAATATAGAGCCATGAATTCTAGCATTAGCTGCAAACTTAGCTCCAGCAATAGTGTTATTATCTATTTTAATTGGACGACCTTCACGTGTTTTTACCAAAAGGTTTGCGAAATCAAATCCATCAAAAACCGAAGTTGCATAATAATCTGCTACTCCAGGAATAATTTGTTCTGGTTGTAGCACATAAGGAATTGACAAATGCACAGGACCTTCGCATGCAGCTAAAGAAGCTGCCGCTGTACTAAAACCAACGTACTTTAAAAAGTCACGACGTGTAGTTGAAGAAGAAGACAAAGCCTCCTCATTTCCTAAAAATTCATCTGTAGGAATCTCTTCAACAAATTCGTTATTTCTAAGCGCCTCAACAATAGAACTATTTACGTCTAGTTCTTCAACACTTTTCCAGTATTTTTTGTTTGATGACATATTATATATAAATATTAATCTTAATAATTTTTTTTTGTTGTATCATTTAATTCTTTAATCACTCAATTG
>DATEOV010000283.1:0-4338 GCA_035273645.1 Flavobacterium sp.
GTCGTAACCTAATTTTTTCACCAACTCGTGAATATCAGTTGCCATTGTTTTTTTGTCATAACCATCAGTTGGTTTATCAGACTCACCTACTCCTCTTAAATCTGGAGCAATTACTGTAAAGTGTTTTGAAAGTTCAGGCAACAGTCTGTTCCACATATACCAGTTTTGACCAAATCCATGAACCAATACTAATGGCTCTCCTTTTCCACCGATTACGTAATGAATGTTAACACCATTTACATTTGCAATTGCGTGTTTAAAGTTTACTGGAGGATTTGCAGCTTTAACATTTTGACTTTGTGCTTCTGTTGAAACAGCAAATAAAATAGCTGCTGAAAACAATGCTACTTCTTTAATTAATTTTTTCATGATTGTGTTTTTTAAATATTTATAGGTCAAAGGTATAATAACGGAACGTTCGTTCCGTTATTTATTTCGTTAAAAATTTGTTAATTGTATCTCACTTAAAATCTAGCAGTTTAAAACAATCGAACCATCCCTTATAAATACTGAAAAAACAAAAAAACCACTCCTTTTACAGAGTGGTTTTTGTTTGTTTATTTTATCTAGTCACAGATTACAAATCAGTATTTACTTTACATCTTTTGTTTCAAACATTAAATCATCAACCCTTTTGATTCATTTCTAAATCCAATAATTTAATTCCCAATTCATTTTGCAGAAAAAATAAGGTTTCAACAGTAAAATTATGTGTACCACTCAGCCATTTGTCAATCACTGAATTGTTTTTATTGATTTTTTTTGCAAACTCATACTTTTTTAGGCCTGTCGCTTCAATTGCATCGGAAATTTTAATAGCCAATCGTAGTTTGTTCTCGTTTTTTTCCAATTCTTCTTTAGAAATATTTTCCATGAGAGATTCTAATATTAAACTGTTGTAGGTTTTGAGTGTGCTTTTCGTTTTTTTTCTATTCATAATCATCAAAATCAAAAGGGTTAATCTCATTGAAAATTCAATAAAATAAAGTTTAGCAGTACTCCTTCAAATATTAAAGAACCGTACAGAAAATAAAAGCTGTTTCCAATAAAAGAAACAGCTTTTAATAACTAAACCAAATTAATTATATTCACACTCACCAAAAATGAGCTCAAACACTAATTTATTGTGCCTTACATTAGCTTTTGCCAATGCCAAAACTTACTTTACCTGAATAGTAACCTCAGTTGACTTTAACCAAGTACTGGTAAACTTCAGTTTTATAGGTTCATTGCCTCCTGTTGCTTGAACATAAGCTACAAGATGACCGTGAAATGCTCTTTGAACATTATCCGTATAGTCGCCCATATCGGTATTATTTCCAGCCTCCAATCCTAGTAAAGTACCAGAACCGCTTAATGCGCAAGTTATTTCGTTATCAGAAAGTATTACTGGCAATCCTTTTTCATCCAATACCTGCACTATCACTTTTACAACGCCTTTATCCTTATTGACAGTGATGTTTTTTTCATTAATCACTAAAGCATAAGGCTGTTGAGAAGATACTATCGAATATCGGCTCACTATTTTGTTATCATTACTAAGTCCGATTGCCTCTAATTTGCCTGGAGCAAAAGGAATATCCCAATAAATTACACCTGTTTTTTCATCATATTTCTTTTCTTCTCCAACAACTTTTCCGTTTAACTCCAATCGGGCTTTGGCAGCGTTAGTATAACAAACCACTCTAACCACTTGTCCGTCGTTGTAATTATTCCAGATAGACCAAGCGTCTTTAGAAAGTTCTTTTTCGCCATTGTTTATGTAAGTTCCTGTATAAATCATTGGCTTCTCAGACCACAATGACTGACGGAAATATCCTCTTGGCTTAATAATTCCTGCAAAATCTACTAATCCTGAGTAAAATCCTCTTGATGGCCAGGCATTAGATTCACCCAAATAATCAATACCTGTCCATAAAAACTGTCCAAAAATGTGTTCATTATTTTTTACGGCCAACCATGGCTCCATTTCATGACGGTTCTCACTGCCAAAAATAACTCTGTTTGGGTATTTCTTATGGTCAGACTGGTATTTACTTTCGGTATAATTATATCCTGTAATATCCAAAGCACCAGGATATTCTGTTTCATTAGACATAGCAACTCCTGCAAGTCCAGCTGTAGTTGGACGTGATTTGTCATATTTTTTAACGGCAGCTACAAGACGTTTAGCAATTGCTCCTAAACGCATAGCATCTGGTGCATCTTTTTGGTAACCACCATAAGCAGCTTGTCCAAATCCATCTGTTCCTTTATCCAGAACAGGATGCGAATATGGATCATTTGGATAATCCACTTCATTACCAATACTCCATCCAAATACAGAAAGGTGATTACGATCGCGGCGTACCAGGTCTTCCAAATCTTTTTCTCCCCAATCAACAAATATATCATTAGAACCCTCAAATCCTGGAGTTCCTACATTCCATCCCACTAACCATTTGCGTTTAGCAAATTCCCATTCGTCGTAAGCTTCGTTAAGAACTAATAATCCTAATTCATCACACAGCGCATAAAAATAAGGGGCCTGTGGATTGTGGCTCGTACGAATAGCGTTTACACCTATTTCTTTTAAAGTTTCTAATCTTGATTTCAAAACCTCTTTAGGAACTGCAGATCCTAAAACTCCTGCATCATGGTGTAAACAAACACCTTTCATTTTCATCCATTTTCCATTAAGAGCAAAACCTTTATTTGCATCGAAAGTAAAAGTTCTAAAACCAGTTGATGTAACCGTTTTATCTATTTGTTTTCCATCTTTTAAAACAGTTGTTTTCAACTGATACAGATTAGGATTCAGTAAATCCCACAATTGAGGATTCTTTACGCTTATTTTAGTGGCAATTTTATTCTCTTTGTTTGCTTCTACAAGAACTTTTTGAGAATTTTTGGCAACCACTTTTCCGCTGTTATCTACAAGTTCATTGATAACAGTAAGATTTGTTTTTGCAGAAGAACCATTTTCCAAAGCTACTTCTACATTCAAAGTTCCTGTTCCATTAGTAACTTCTGGATAGGTATAAACACCCCATTGTGCGATATGAACTGGATTTGAATAAACCACCCACACATCACGATAAATACCAGAACCTGTGTACCAACGGGAATCAGCACTTCTACTGTGATCAACACGTACAGCAATAATATTGTCTTCTCCATATTTCACAAAAGGAGTCGCATCATAAGCAAAAGAAACATATCCGTTAGGGCGTTTTCCTAAAGAATGACCGTTAATAAAAACCTCGCTTCGGTTGTACACTCCTTCAAAATATAAATAGACTTTTTCTCCTTTTTTATTCTGAGGAACATTCAATGATTTTCTGTACCATCCAATTCCTCCTGGAAGATACCCTTGACAACTTGCCAAAGTTGGGCTCAATTTCCCTTCAACACTCCAGTCATGAGGAACATTTACTGATTGCCATTTAGCATCATTGTACGTAGTATTTTGTGCATTTGAAGCATCTTCAAGAGTAAACTTCCAGCTTTCATTAATTTTTTTAGAATCCCCAAACGATATCTGGCTAAAAGCAGACAAGCAGGAAAAAATAAGGATTGGCAATGCGAGTTTTTTAATAGTCATCATGTATTTATTTTAATTAGTCATTCATATATTTAATAGCATACTTTTTTAGAGGCTACTTTTTTATAGGCTTAATTCCTTCGTGAGTGGGAGTTGTATGGAGTATTGCTCCATCCTTATCAAATTCCATTTTATCAATGCAGACTTCCCTATTAAATCCTGCTGCATCTCCCATTGTAATTCCTTTTGGATAATTAAAACGGTGATAGACTATATACCATTCGTCTTTACCAGGAATCTGAAGGATTGAATTATGGCCAGTCGCATAGATGCCGGTGTCTTTGTTTTTGGCTAAGATTAAGTTGTTTTTCGGGATGGTGATTTTACCAGTTGGAGAATCGGAAATTCCATAACGGACGCGGTAATTTTCGTTTCGGGTATCATCTTCAGACCATAAAAAATAATATTTTCCATTTCTAAAAAAGACTGTAGTGCCTTCGCGAAAAGTATCGTCTGGAGTCATCACGACAACCGATTCAGGCTTGATCGAAATCATATCCTCGTTAAGTTCGGCGCAGGCCATATAGCCGTTACCCCAGTATAAATAGCTTTTCCCTGTTTGAGGATCGGTAAATACATCGGGATCGATTTGCTGTCCTCCTGAAACTCCTGCCGGCAATTTGTCTACCAATGGTTTTCCAGAATCTACAAATGGACCTTCTGGCTTATCAGCAACAGCTACTCCGATTTTTTGAGCAGCAGTAAAATAAAAATAATATTTATAAGTGTTCCCTACTTTTTTCTCAGTAATACAA
>DATEOV010000284.1:0-7007 GCA_035273645.1 Flavobacterium sp.
TATTGTGGGGAGCAATAACCAAATTCTTTTTTACCAGTAAAAAAAATTACGTAACAAATTTAAATTCAATTATTTAGGGACTTCAAAATTAATCAACATGTTCGTAAGTTGATCAAAAGATTTGAATTAATCGGGGAATAAACAATTATATCCGACAAACAACTTCTTAAATTAAGAAAACACTGTCTTTGTTAATTATACAATATTGATAATGAGTAATTAATACTTTATTATTACTTAGTAATCATTTAAATTGATAAGATTTTAAATTTAAGAAAATAGCTTTAGTATCAGTTAGATTGCAATTTCACTTTTTTGCATGATTTAAAAAAAAGCACCCGCTTTCAGCGGATGCTTTTAATTAAAAATGATTTATGGTCTATCTTGAAGAAATTACTTTTTGCACGCTGCTTCCTCTATTGGTAGTTACTTTTATAATATAAACTTCTTCTTGACCTGTATTTGTTAGGTTCAAAGAAATTTCTTTATTCAAATAACCATTGGCATCATATTTAGTAATCACTAGATTTCCTTTTGCATTGAAGATCTCAATTTTCACATCAGAAGTATAATCAAAATTGTATCTGATAGTAAGTTGATCTTTGAAAGGAACAGGATATGCAGTAAAATCGTCTATTTTGATTTTACTGGTTGTCGTTGTTTCAGTCGGAGCAACTGTTTCAGTTGTTACAGCATCTGCTGTTTTGGTAAGAGTTGTAAAAGGAGTTGGAGCAGAACAATTACTAACAAGTATATCACCGGCAGTAGTGTTATCTATGAATGTATTGCCACCCGAAGTGATTCTAGATATAAAGTAAGCATGGTAATCTACTGTTGGCACAGTTTGCCCAATAATAGTCTTCGTATCATATTTTACCGAAATAACATAGGTACGATCCTTTATTGCATTGGGTATTGTGACTTTCGCCTGTCCGGATCCTTTTGGAGGCGTTACTTCTTTACCAGTAGCAACTTTTGTACAATTGTTATCAAAAACAAATACTTGGTCTAACTGAATCGCAAAATCCTTAACATGAGGGCTAGAATTATTAAATTGAATCACCTCAATAGTTAGAGGTCCAGTTGATGGTGCAATAATCTTGGCATAATAAAAGAATACCCCTGGTGTTGCATTTGAAATTGTTGTCTTGGTACCTTTTTTAGTAACGGTATAACAAATTTTATCCAAAGGAGGCTGATTGTTTAAGAAACTAGTACAAGTGGTTGCAGTTGGATAAATTAATCCGCCACAGTTGTTAACCGGAATTATTATGGATTTAATATCTGTACAACCACCTACATTTGCAGGTGCAGTCGCTTTAATCCAATAAGTTCCTGCACTGACAGAAGCTGCTACTGCACTTGTTATTTGTGAACCTGCCACACCGTTATTGTCTAAATAGTAACTAAATGTTGTTCCGGAAGGTAATGTACTATTAGCAGTTATTGCAAGTGCTGTAAGATCTATTGTTCCAGGAGAACAAGGGATAGTTGGAGTTGTAATGACCAAAGCTGGTTTTGGATTAACAGTAATCATAAAACTCGTTGGAGTACCAGGACAGGTCAAACTTCCATTAAGCAATTGAGGAGTAACAGTAATTGTTGCACTAATTGAAGTCAAACCTAAGTTGACTCCAGAAAATGCTCCAATGGAATTAGTGCCACTAATTGCGGGCAATCCTACAGTTAAATTAGTGGCTACCCAATCATAGGAAGTTCCAGTACCTGAAAAAGTTACTGCTGCAACATTATCACCTTTACATACCGTTTTGTTAGCTAATGGAGTAACCGATGGCGTCGGATTCACCGTAATGGTGAAGCTGGTCGTTGGACCGTCGCAGGTAACTTCGTTATTGAGATAATGCGGCGTAACGGTAATGGTGCCGCTAATAGGACTCGAGGTTGCGTTGGTTCCTGCAAATGCGGGAATGTTACCCGTACCGCTTGCCCCCAATCCGATGGCCGTATTGTCGTTAGCCCAGGTATAGGAAGTGCCGGTTCCACCGAAGGTCACCAAAGTGGTGTTGGCACCTTTACAGATTGTTTGGTTGCCCACCGAATCAACCGATGGTGTCGGATTCACCGTAATGGTGAAGCTCGTTGTTGGACCATCGCAGGTAACTTCGTTATTGAGATAATGCGGCGTAACGGTAATGGTGCCGCTGATAGGACTCGAGGTTGCGTTCGTTCCTGCAAATGCGGCAATGTTACCCGTACCGCTTGCCCCCAATCCGATGGCCGTATTGTCGTTAGCCCAGGTATAGGAAGTGCCGGTTCCCCCGAAGGTCACCAAAGTGGTGTTGGCACCTTTACAGATTGTTTGGTTACCCACCGAATTAACAGATGGTGTCGGATTTACTGTTAACAATGCTGAGTTGCTATTTGTTGAAGGACAACCATCACTAGTTAAAACCGCACGATACAAATTACCACTCATTACAATTGTTACCTCGGTTAATGTCAATACTGCATTTGTTTCACCTCCTATGTTCGCCCATGAACCATTAGGAACAAAAACTTGCCATTGTATAGTAGGTTCAGGAGAGCCTCCAGAAGATTCAACCGTAAACGATGCATTTTCTCCAACACATTTTGTTTGATCAGTAGGATGAGGATCTATCGTTGGGGAAGTACAAGGAAGTTTACTTGCTGTTGCATCATCCACCTCAGAAAAAATGGGGAAACCATATTGATCTAATCCCCTTGAATATGCAATGTTTGTAACAGAACCGTTATCTATATCATCTTGAGTAACCGTATAGGCACCTGTAAATATCCAAGTTTCCCCAACCTGGAGGATACCATCGCTATTACTATCACCTGTGTGGCTAGTGATATTACCTACTATATGATCATCTACTACAAAAGGATTAGTAATCGGCGCATCTGAAGTAACAGCATATTCATATGTTATAATGTCTCCTACTTCAGAGAATGGATTCCCAGAAGTAATGGTTTTAGCTATGTTAAGGTTAGATTCTCTTAAACAAGTTCCAATTTCAGTTATATGGTTATAAATAAAAGAGTGTTCCACGCCGTTCATATCTGTGAAAACAAATATATAAATACCAGCCTTAATTGTTCCCGTAGTATATGTGCCAGTCATGAAAGAACTTGTATTAAAGACCAAAGCAGAATTCCCGCTTGATATCAAAGTATATGGACCACAGTTATTATTATCCTTCAAGGTCATAGAAAAAAAACTATTGCTTGATGTACAATTCTGTCCTGTTATTATATCTTGAAAAACAACACTAAGACATTCATTGTATGAGGTTTGACTACAACCAATACCTTCAGCAATTTGAATATCTGTGGGGCAGTTTGTAACAATTATTGTAGCTGTATATGTAAGTGTAATAGGTGAATTATTACCATTAGCTCCTCCGCTATTACCAGTATAGTTATAGGTAATTCCTGCTACGGTTATAGATCCTCCATTACAGGGATCTGTACCAGTTCCTCCATGTTTACGAACAAAATCACATGCTATATTCCGGTCAGCAGCGGCATTTCCCGCATCGAATTTAAATGTGATTGTCGCAGCAGTTGCCCCAACCGTTGGAGTGCATACATAACTGTTAGGACATTGCGCCACCGCTGAAAACGGCAGCATGGCAAATAGTAAAAATGTAATCCAAAATGAATGAAAAATCCGAGATATTATTTTAGTGTTATTAATTGACATTTCAACTTGTGGTAAACTAAAATTTTCAGCCCTTTCCTGCGTTTCGGATTTGTTGATTTTTGAATTGAGATAATCAACGTTTTCATTTTTTAAAAAAACTAAAGTAGAAATTCTGTTTTTCGATACAAAGCAACCGATTATTTTACTCATTAAGATGTCGAAAAATTGCTGTAGTGTAGTATTCTTTTCCATAATAAAAAAAGTTTTTATAACCATAATCATTGAAAAGAGGAAACCAGTAGACTTGGGAAATAAAACGTGCAGATAAATACATACCACCTTCATAAATTGATTTATGAAGTACTCCATCATCAAAAGGATATTTTTACTTTGGGGGAATAAACAAACTTTTACTACCTAAAAAGGGCTTAAAAAAAAGTAAAATCAATTTTTGAATTAACAAAATGTGTGCGTAACGAGTAAAGAGAATTTTTTAGGTTTTAGCCATAAAAATCCACTGTCGCATAGCCTGCATAAATAAATTTATGAGGAATACAATCATCAAAAGACATTCTATTGTGGGGAGCAATAACTAAATTCTTTTTTAACAGATAAACTGTTTATTGAACAGTTTGAGGAATTAATTCTAAAATACTGCTAATTAAAAAGTCAAAAAAAGTAAGAAGTTAATGGGTTAGAAAATAAGCAATAAACAACACCTCCTTCATAATAAATCTATGAAGAGCACAATCACCAAAAGGATATTTTATTGTGGGGAGCAATAACCAAATTCTTTTTTTACCAGTAAAATAACTTTACATAACAAACTTAAATTCAATTATTTAGGGAGTTTAAAAGTAGTCAATATCATTGTAAATTAATTAAAAAATTTTGATAAATCGGGGAACTAACTATTATATCCGACAAACGGCTTTTGATCTTAAGAAATTACTTCTTTTGTGAATATTGTTGTGTTGATAGTCTAGTGTTAAGGTATTTTTTATTGTAGTTTTTATCCTTTTGAATAGTTATGTTTTTAGATATACACCAACTAGAATTAGTTTTTTGGGACTATAATTCATGAACAGTATAGAGATCTTCTTTTTTCTCTTTATTTTTCCTTTTTACCATTTTATTCACACGGTACATAAGCACAATAGTTAGGATTGAAATGCAAATGATTATAATCCCCAATGTGTCATAATGCTCCAGTGGACTCAACTTGTCTTTTTGCACAACAATTGTTCCAGAAAAAGCAGCTGCAACACCTCCAGCAATTTGCTGCAAGGATGAATTTATGCTCATAAAGGCACCCCTGTCCTGAATTTCAGGTATAGAAGTTACCAAAGCTGTTGAAGGGACAATACGTCCCATGATGCCCATCATCATAAGTACATTGGCAATTGCAACAAAAGCGAAAGGTGTTACTCCAAGATTGGTGTAAACAGCTACCATTATAATTGTCCATAATGTGGCAAATACGAATATTTTGTATTTATCTATTGTGTCACTCAATTTTCCGACCAAAGGCATAACAAGTAATGTGGACAAACCGGCTATCATAAATATCATTGGTAGTTGATGTTCAGTGATACGCAGATTGTTGATGGCAAAAGCGCTACCAAAAGGCATCATCATAAAACCACCCACTGATAGTAATGCGGTGGCTGTAAAACCGATTCGGTAGTCTTTTTTTAAGATAGTGTGTTTTAGGTGTTCAAAAGGCGTTTTTTCCTGCTGGATAGCCAGATGTTCCGTGATGGGTTTTAGTCTGACTGCAATACAAAATACCACAATTCCAGCCATCCCTGCCACCCACAAAAAGGGAGCGTGCCATCCCCATGCATTTGCAAGATATAAACCAATAGGAATTCCTAAAATCTGACTTGCTCCAAATCCCATTTGAATAAATCCCATTACTCTCCCGCGTTGTTGAATGGTAAATAAATCGGCAACAATGGCCATAGATATTGAACCTATAACACCTCCAAATAATCCTGTGATGATTCTGGCGGCAACCAGCAAAATGTATGAATTTACGATTCCGCATAAAATGGTTCCAGCAATAAAACCTATATAGAAGAAAAGCAGCAATTTTTTACGATCAAATTTATCGGCAAAACCAGCTGTAAGGAGTCCTGAAATACCTGCGCTAAAAGCATATGCCGAAACAACTAAACCAAAATGAGTTGGTTTTAGACTAAGAGATTTCATTAGTATATCACCCAAAGGAGACATAACCATAAAATCGAGTATTACTGTAAATTGAGTGATTGCGAGTATAAAAACAGCAAACTTTTGATAACCAGTAAAAGGGGTTCCATTTGGTTTTTGTTCTTTCATTTTCTTTGGTCTATTCCAATGCAGAGCATTTGAAATTTTGGTTGTCTAAAAGGTTTATTATTTGTTCCTCGGATAAAGTGTCGCTTACAATTCGCAAAACACAATCAATATCTTCCTGGTCTAGTGTCCATTGATCTATATCTGAGTTTTGATTCAATACGTTACCTATCGTTTGTTTATCGTTTTCGGTTCTTATATTGGTTGCAAATACCAATATGTTTCCTATTTGGTTTTCCATAGTTAAACTTTTTACGGTGTCAATGCTTTTATCACTAATTCAAATGCTTCGTCAGTCGCTTCTTTGGTAAGTTTGAAAGGAGTTCCTGCCATATTTTTTCCTTCATTATGAAAACGGAGTAAAGTGTATAAAGGGCCGTATGCTATACTCCAAAATATCTCTTTGGGCATACAAACTAATTCTTTTTTGTCAATCGCATTTTTTAAAAAATCACCCATTATTGTTTTGAAATCAAATAAGCATTTTTCCAAAATAAAGTCTCTATAACTGGAATGGCTCAAAAGTTCCCAACAAGCCACATTCAAAGGGTATTTAATTGTAAATCGTGCCCTATTTTCCCATTGTTTGCGTAATCCATCTTTAAAAGGCATTGATGGGGAAAAATCTTTGACCATTTCATTAAAGAAATCTTGCCCAATTTCAATTCCGATTTTTTTTATTAAATCTTCCTTATCGGCGTAATAGATGTATAAAGTGGCCACTGAAACACCACATTCTTTTGCCAATCGATTCATTCCAAAACCTTCAATACCCAGTTTCACAAGCATTTCTATCGCTTTCAGTTTGACTAATTCTTCTTTGTTTGTGTCCCTTGTTCTCATTTTTTTATTAATTACTGAGCAAAAATATTAAATATAAATGAATGTTCGCTTATTTATAAAAAATATTTGAATGACAATTTTAAAAGTTAACCACAAAATTCGCAAAGAGAATCTCTATGTACACAAATCTTTGTGAACTTTGCGGTTTAAAAAAAATTATGAATATTGACGAAACATTTCCAGCATTTTTTTTAGC
>DATEOV010000285.1:0-2253 GCA_035273645.1 Flavobacterium sp.
TAATATCCCAACTACAATTAGTATTGAAAAAACAATGTCAAAAATGCGTTTGATTATTTTATGTAAGGATTCATCAAGAGAAATAGTCCTCTGCGAAATTACTGGAATATAATCATAATATTCGAAAACTGTATTTAAAGAAAGTAATTGCTTTTGATCTGGGATAAACTTAAGCGTTTTCAAATTATTGTCAGCAAAAAATATAAAATCTTCCACTTGCTTACTGCTCAAGTCCGCCAAGGAACAATAAATTTCATCAATTTTATTCTCCAAAATAAAAGAAAAACTTTCTTGAAGATGTTCCAATTTATGACTTTCCAAATTGAACACTTTGATCAATTTATAACCGTAATCAAGGTTTTCTTCAAAAAAATGCTGTAGGGGTTCAGTACTTTTATCCTTTCCAATAAGCACTACTCTTCTAAAATTACCGCCAAACATGATTCGGTATTTTCTTAGAAAAAAATAAATAAATAATTTAAACCCAAGAATTACGTCAACAGATATTGTTATGAATTTCAGTATTGTAGACAAACTATTCCTTTCGGGATAAAAATAAGCAAGGGCTAGACAACACGTTGCAAAAGCAATAGCTTGCTTCAAAGTACAGTTCAAAATAGCTATTACTTTAGTATATCGATAGACTTCATAAAAACCTAAATTGGCTGCAATAATAAACCATGCGCAACTGATAAACAAAGCATAAAAATCCTGAAAAATAGGTATGCCAGAAAAATACGCAGCAAAAACATTGATAATAACCAAATCTAATAAGCGCGAAAATGGGCGAATATAACCCGAATATCTTCCTGTTTTAGTTTTCACTAATTAATGTACTTAGAAAAATCTTTATGCTCTTCCTTAGATAATTCTTCTTTTGATAATGATTTAAAATAATCATACGTGATTTTCATCCCTTCCGCACGATTTACTTTTGCTTCCCAACCCAGTAATTCTTTAGCTTTAGTAGTATCTGGCTGGCGTTGTAATGGGTCGTTTATAGGTAATGGATGGTAAACTACTTTTTGATTAGTTCCCGTTAATTTTATAATCTCCTCTGCAAAATCTTTGATCGTTATTTCATCGGGATTACCAATGTTTACAGGTAACACATAATCTGAATGCAATAATCTGAAAATCCCTTCTACTTGATCATCCACATAGCAAAAAGAACGGGTTTGCATTCCGTCTCCAAAAATGGTTAAATCTTCTCCACGAATGGCTTGTCCAATAAAAGCAGGAATAACACGCCCATCATTGAGTCGCATTCTTGGGCCATAAGTATTAAAAATTCGAACAATTCTGGTTTCTACACCATGAAAAGTATGGTATGCCATCGTGATGGATTCCTGAAAACGTTTAGCTTCGTCATACACTCCTCTCGGTCCAATTGTGTTTACGTTTCCATAATATTCTTCTGTTTGTGGGTGAACCAAAGGATCTCCATAGACCTCAGATGTAGAAGCGATAAGAATTCTTGCTTTTTTCACTCTTGCCAAACCTAATAAATTATGTGTTCCCAATGAACCAACTTTCAAAGTCTGAATTGGAATTTTAAGATAATCTATAGGACTTGCCGGCGAAGCAAAATGCAAAATATAGTCCAGCTTTCCTGGAACGTGTACAAACTTGGTAATATCATGATGATAAAATTCAAAATGTTCCAATTTGAACAAATGTTCTATATTTTTTAAATCACCCGTGATAAGATTATCCATCCCTATTACGTGATAACCTTCTTTGATAAAACGATCACATAAATGAGATCCTAAAAATCCTGCTGCTCCAGTGATGAGTATTCTTTTCATATTTGATATATTCTACTATAATTAACTTTGGTAATGTGCACAAATGTACTAAAATATTTTACCTTTTGATTTACTGATAAATGATTAACCACTAAACATTCCGTCATCAATTCATGTTTAACTAAACGGCAAAAAACCGAACTCTCGTCCAAAAAAAGTATATTTAGCCAACTTTAATCTATTTTTGTTTCAATAAAAATTAACCACTTTGAAAGTTGTCCATATCATCGAAGCATTAGGAGGAGGTGTTTATACTTATTTCAAAGACTTGTCCTATTATTTTGGAGATGATGAAATAGTAAAAGACCTATCTACTACCATTATCTATAGTGGAAATCGTAAAGAAATAGATCCTGAAAAAATTGAATCCGAATTTTCAAAAGGAGTATCGTTGATAAAAATAGATATGGTTCGCGAATTTTCTCCTATTCAAGACTTTAAATCC
>DATEOV010000286.1:0-6006 GCA_035273645.1 Flavobacterium sp.
GAATTTCTCCTTGATATTCGGAAACATCCAGACCGACTACTTTACCATCATTTTTTTCTAAAACCTTTAAATTTCTTGCTTCGGAGAAAACGTCAATGCTGTTTTTAGAATGTGATTTAAAGCCTAAGTAATTAGCCAAACCTGATCGGTAATGATAGGCAACTGAAAAAATAAAAAGTATCGCAATCCCAATAAAAAAGAAATCAATCCACCTTCCGGAAAAAATGCTTTTTTTCTTTTTTGGTTTTCGCCTTGGCATAGTTTTGCTATTTTTTTTCATCCAAAAAAATTACTTTTTCAGAAACTTATTGTTGATTACCGAAAGTAAAACGTAAAAAATAATCACTAATGGGATAGCCAAATAGTCTAGAAAAACCAAAAACAAAAGGGAACTGATCAGAAAAATTACCTGAAGTGCATTGTCCTTAAAATTAAACTTTTTTATTTTTAAGGAAAATAATGGAATCTCTGCATTCAAGATATAAGCGCTAAACAATGATATCAAAAGCAAGACCCATTTCTCTGTCAAAATTTCAAGTATCATCAATGACTCTCCAGAATAATATTCTTTAACCAAAGGAAGACTCAATATAAAAAGAGCATTCGCAGGGGTTGGTAATCCTATAAACGAATCTGTTTGACGAGTGTCAATGTTGAATTTTGCCAAACGAAAACAAGATCCCAAAGTAATGATAAAACCTAAATAAGGAAAAAATTGCAAGTATCCTTCACTCATATAAACAGAGCTGCTTTGCATCATTTTGAACATCACAAATCCAGGAACCACACCACTTGTCACCATATCTGCCAAAGAATCCAATTGTAATCCCAATGGCCCGGACACTTTAAACAAACGAGCAAAAAAACCATCAAAAAAATCCAGAAAAATTCCGAGGCAAACAAAAAAGAATGCCATTTCAAATTGATCGTTACTTACAAATACCACAGCGATACAGCCACAAAAAAGATTTAGTAAAGTAATTGTATTTGGAATGTGTTTTTTGATGTTCATGGTTTTTAAATTGAATTATAAGCTCGACAAATTTAATACAATAAGTGAAAGTGATACTTGTTTTGTTAAGAGATTTTATTCGCATATTAACAAAAATTATTAATTCATTGAATTGAAGTAGCTACATCATCAAAAAACTTTATTTTTGGTAAAAATTAAAAACTCACTAAGCCTCCAAATAATATCTTTTGAAAAAAATACAGCTCATTTTATTCCTTTTTATTGCGAACACAATCTATAGTCAAACCGTTCGGAAATATTCGAATGAATTTATGAATATTGGTGTAGATGCAGCAGCTTTAGGGATGTCAAATGCTGTAGTTGCTTCTACATCCGATGTTAATTCAACCTATTGGAATCCAGCTGGGCTACTTCATCTAGAAGACAATCAAATCTCGTTAATGCATTCCAATTACTTCGCCAATATTGCCAAATATGATTATGCAGCCTATGCCAGTCCTATAGATGACCGAACAGCTTGGGGAATTTCGTTGATTCGTTTTGGTGTAGATGATATTCTGAATACTACCGATTTAATAGATAGCGAAGGCAATATAGATTACAACAGAATTAAGCTTTTTTCAACGGCTGATTATGGATTTACTTTTTCGTATGCCGTAAAATTACCCGTAGAAGGATTTCAATATGGAGTAAATGCTAAAATTATCCGAAGAATTATTGGAGATTTTGCAACTTCTTGGGGATTTGGTTTTGATTTTGGATTGCAATTTGAAAAGAATGATTGGCAATTTGGGTTAATGCTTCGAGATATCACTACGACTTATAATATTTGGAACATCAACGAAGAAGCTTATCAAAAAATTGCAGACGCTATTCCGGGACAAAATCAGGAAATGCCCGAGAGCACTGAGATTACACTCCCAAAAGCTCAACTAGGAGTTGCAAAAAAAATTCTCTTTCATGAAGATTACAGTCTTTTGGCCACTGCCAATATGAATATGCAATTTACCCAGACCAATGATTTAATTTCAAGTAGTTTTGTCAGTATAGATCCTGCTATTGGCTTGGAATTCGGTTATACCAATTTGGCCTTTTTGAGAGCAGGTGTTGGTAATTTTCAACACGTAACACAATTGGATAATGGCGAAAAAGTAGGATTTCAACCCAATATAGGTTTGGGATTCAAATACAAAGGAATCGCTATTGATTATGCATTGACCTCATTGGGCAATCAAAGCACAGCATTGTATTCCAATGTATTTTCTCTAAAAATTGATTTATCCCTTTTTAGAGGTTAACTTTAGACAATTGAAAGACATATTATCCATACTTTATCCATACACTATCCATACTTAGGATAGGGCTTAGATAAATTTGTATTTTTGAATGAATTTATCTGACAAATTTGTATTTTTGTTTTAATGATAGCAAGTTCCAAACAGTTCCTGCTTTAATTCACCAATTGAGATTGTATCATACAATGCTTCATTGGTATTTTACCATTAAAATTTTCGCATTGATTTAATACCTTTGAATTATGAACACAGCATCAAAACCAAAACACATAGGACGCAACATTAGTCGCATTAGAGAAATGAGAGGGATGAAACAGGAAGCACTGGCAACAGCGATTGGAGTTAGTCAGCAAACGGTTTCTAATATGGAAAATAGTGAATCTATTGAAGAGGATAAATTACTCGAAGTAGCAAAGGCCCTTGGCGTAACATCAGAAGCTATAAAAAATTTTTCAGAAGAAGCGGTATTCAATTATTTTAGTAATTTTTATGATAGTAGTACAGGACAAGTATATAATAATAACTGCACTTTCAATCCTCTTGATAAAGTTGTAGAACTTTACGAACGTTTGGTTCAAGCAGAAAAAGATAAAGTGGAATATTTAGAGAAACTATTGAAAAAATAGAATTTCTAATTTTTTATTATAAAAAGTAAAGAAAGAGACTTGAGCAAGTCTCTTTTTATTTGCTATAGATTTTAGCGCTATTTTGATTATTTTAATGGCCCGAAATGGGGTACCTTTTGCAAAACTGAACTATCAAAATTGCATAGTATCCCGATTATTTCGATCCATCAAAAATTTGTGCAATTTGAGCCAAAACATTTTTAGAAGCTGAAAGCAAAATGCACTAAATTCTATTGTTTTAAACTATTTTTGTGACCAATAAATTTCACATACATGAAAGCTACTTTGTTAAAAAAGACATTCGTTTGGATTCTTTTGTTGGGTTCCATTTATAACTCTTACTGTCAAGATGTTTTATTGTCCAAAAACACCCATATTAGTGTGCTTACTTGTGGCACTGGTAATGAATCCTATTCTTTATTTGGTCACACCGCCATAAGAGTTAGCGATATTGACAACAATCTGGATGTGGTCTATAACTACGGTGCTTTTGACTTTGATACGCCCAACTTTGTAATGAAGTTTACCAAAGGGGATTTGAATTATTTTATAGTAAACAATCGATACGTTGATTTTATCAATCAATACAATTATGAAAAAAGAGATGTTTACGAACAAGAATTAGATATTCCACTTGTGCTCAAACAAAAACTATTTGACAATCTATCTCAATCACTATTGTCGGACGAACGTTTGTACCAATATAAATTCATTGACAATAATTGCACTTCTAAGGTAGTGGATGTCATCAATAAAACATTAAACGCGAAAGTAATCACCAAAAAAACAGACACGGACCAAACCTACAGATCTATTTTATTTCCTTATTTTGATAATCATTTTTATGAAAAACTAGGGACTAGTATTGTTTTTGGGACAAAAGTAGACCAAATGGGAACTAAAATATTTTTACCATTTGAGCTTCAAAAAAGTTTAAAAATCATTCAGTATCAAAATCATCCTTTATGCAAAGAAAATAAAACACTGATCGCTTTCGAAAAGGAAATTCCAAGCTCTTGGTGGAATAACTGCTATACTTATCTTTTACTTTTAGGATTTGTAATCTTGATAAATAAGAAAAGCATTGATTATATTTATCTAATGACTATAGCTTTATTGGGTTTGCTATTTGTTTTTTTAGGATTTTATTCTTCCCATCAGGAATTGGGATACAATTACAATATTTTATTGTTCAACCCTATCCTTTTTATACTATTATACTTTTGGAGCACAAAAAACTCCAAGTGGACTTACAAACTTTCTGTTTTAAATATTCTTTTGATGATTGTGTACTTCTTTTTCATCATCACAAAAGTTCATTGGCTTATCGTTTCTCCTATACTAATAACCAACATAGTAGTTTTAACTCGATTGGCTATCAAACATAAAAAGCGTATTCCAATAATTATCTAATCTTACTGACCTCTATAAAACAAAACCGTTGAAACTGTTTTGAAAGCAATACTTAAATCCAAGTAAATACTTCTGTGCTTTATATAGTACAAATCGTATTGCAATTTTATCAAGCTATCTTCCAATTTTTCTCCGTAGGAATAATTGACTTGAGCCCAACCTGTAAGTCCAGGTTTAATGATATGACGGGTTTCATAGAATGGCATCATTTTGGCAATTTGATTCACGAATTCTGGTCGTTCAGGCCTAGGACCAATCACGGCCATATCTCCTTTTAGAATATTAATGAACTGAGGAAATTCATCTATTCTGGTTTTTCTTAAAAATTTTCCAAACTTGGTAATTCTAGAATCATTAAGTTTAGCAAAAACTGCTCCTGATTTTTCGGCATTATGAACCATTGTACGGAATTTAATAATTTTAAAAACAACACCGTCTTTCCCCACTCTTTTTTGGGTATAAAACAGTTTCCCTCTGTTCCAAAAAACATTGCATATCAATATTAGAGGAACTAAGGCCAAACCAATTGCCAAACCAATCAATGATAAAGCAATCTCAAATATTCTGATGAAATACAAGTATAATTTATTCTGATTACTGCGGCTGAAAGGAAAAAATCTATAAAAATCCCTAGAAATATACTGAACCGGAATACGTTGTGTTTTACTTTCATATACATGTGTATATTCCCTAATACTCTTGCCCGATTCTAATAAATGAAGTAATTGCTGGTATAAATCTGTAGTAATTCCATCTGTATGTTGAGAAGCTATCACTATTTCCGATATCCTATTTTTGGTAACAAATAAAGTTAAATCTTCTCTTTTTATATGTTTCACATATTGATATTCAAATTCATTTTTCGAATGAAAATCTGAATTTACATATCCAATTATTTTATAATGAGGATCAACACTCTCCAATCCTAAAACAAGCTCTTCTACCTGTTCCTTATCACATACTAAAACAGCATTTTGGACAAACCGGTTGGATGCTAAAAATCGAACATAAATCATTCGCCATATATACAGCGACACAAAAACAGTTATATAAAAAACCACTAATTGCCAACGATTTTTGGGCAATTGTGGTGAAAACACAGGAGTCAACAAATAAAATATTACGGTAGTAGAAGTGGTTAGAATTGTGCTTCGTAATACTTGAAAATTGTTACTGGCAACTTGAAGATTATACATTTCAAAAATAGCTCCAAATATATTAATGTAGAGAGCCAGAACAATTGTCCAGTATATAATAGTAGTCGAAAATTTAAAATAATTAAATTGGAAAACAAATCCTACACAATACAAACCAAGTAAAACAAAAACCACATCAAAAACCCGTAAAAGAATTTTACGTTCGGAAATTTCGAAGTGCATTTTTTTTTGATTATCCATTGATTTCAATCTTCGATTGCGCTGCAAGTTACTTATTATATAAAAATTAAACCCTCTTTATTTTAAAATAGTCATCCATTCCTTTTTAACCACATTCCAATCGAATTGCTCCGCTTTTCGTCTTGCGTTAGTAGTAATTTTGAAAACCAATTCAGAATCTCCAATTAATCTATCAATTGCCTCAACCATTTTCTCAACATCACTATCTGGAATTAATATTGCTTCTTTTTGATCTTCTAACAAAAAAGGAATACCACCTACATTGGTAGAGACTACAGCCAGTCCCAAAGACATTGCTTCGA
>DATEOV010000287.1:0-6602 GCA_035273645.1 Flavobacterium sp.
TTTGACGAAGATTTAGATGGGAAATATTACATAAAAAACAAACTAGACTAACCAAACCTTTTAAACTCCTGAAATTCAGGAGTTTTTTATTGCTATACCTTTCAAAATTCATATTAACTATTAAACGTAATTACTCTAGCAAACATTAGCATTTGTAAGAATAAAAATCAACCTTAGTTATTTTTTCATCACAACTCCTTTAATTCAAACCTTTTTGTAACATTTTTGGATTTTGAAATACTAATGCACAAAACAAACACTTACAAAATGAAAAAAATAATCTTTGCATTTGCTTTATCTTCCCTAATTTGGACAAGTAAAGCTAGCGCTACAAATCACGTAGATTCAAAAAAAGAAGAAATTGAAGTCAACATCAATCTTACTGATGTAAAAGACGACCAAGTTTTAGTTACAGTAAAAGCTCCAAAAATCAAAACAGACGAAATCACCTACAGCCTTCCTAAGACAGTTCCTGGGACTTATTCGGTAGATGATTATGGAAAATACGTTGCCGATTTCAAAGCCTATGATAGCAAAGGAAACTTATTAACTGTCACTAAAACGGATGATAACACTTGGTCAATCAAAAAAGCAAAATCATTAGCAAAAATAACTTACTTAGTAAATGACACCTTCGACACTGAAAAAGGAAGAGGTTTTGGAAAAGATGATGTATTCTCACCAACTGGTACTAACATAGATGTGAATAAAAACTTCATGCTAAACTTGCATGGTTTTGTTGGATACTTTCAAGACAAAAAAGAGATTCCTTATAAAGTTACAATTACTCACCCTGAAACACTTTGGGGAGCTACATCAATGATTGACAAAGATAGTTCCAAAACTGTAGATATTTTTGAAATGCCTCTTTATTCAGAACTATTGGAAAACCCAATCATGTATTCAAAACCAGACTACACTACTTTTACTGTAGACGATATGGATATTCAAATTGCAGTATATTCGCCAACAGGAAAATTCACTGCAGAAAGTATTACTCCCGAAATGAAAACGATGATGACAGCTCAAAAAACATTTTTGGGAAAAGTCAATTCTACAAAAAAATACACCGTTATCCTTTATCTTTCTACAATGTCTCCAACCGATGCTAAAGGTTTTGGAGCACTAGAACATCCTACAGCAACTACTGTAGTTATGCCCGAAATGATGCCAAAAGATGAATTGGTAAAACAAATGAAAGATGTAGTTTCACATGAATTTTTTCATATTTTAACTCCATTAACAATCCACTCAAAAGAGATTCAATATTTTGATTATAACGCACCAAAAATGTCTCAACATTTATGGATGTATGAAGGTGTAACTGAATATTTTGCCAATCTTTTCCAAATCAATCAAGGGCTGATAAATCAGGATGAATTCTATTCTCGTATATCCGAAAAAATTGAAGGTGCAAACGCTTTGAATGACACTATGCCATTTACTACTATGAGTGCTAATGTCCTAACTGAACCTTATAAAGATCAGTACTTAAATGTATACCAAAAAGGAGCATTAATCGGAATGTGTTTGGATATACAAATCAGAGAAAATAGCGGTGGAAAAAGAGGTATATTAGATTTAATGCACAAATTATCTAATGAATATGGAGTTTTAAAACCATTTAATGATGCCGATTTATTTGCAAAAATAACTTCATTGACTTATCCTGAAGTAGGTGAATTTTTAACCAAATATGTATCTGGGCCAACACCTATTCCTTATTATGATTATTTAGCAAAAGTGGGTGTAACAAAAGTTAGCAAAAAAACACCAGAAGGTATATTCCTAAAAGGTCAGGTTCCATACATCTCTGTTAATCGCGAAAACAAAGAAATTTTCGTAGCACCAAACAAAGAATTAAATATTTTCTATACCACATTAGACTTAAAAGGTAACGACATAATTCTTGCCATCAATGACAAGCCTTATTCATTAGACAATATTTACGAAATGATTACTGATAGTCAAAAATGGAAAGAGAATGATCCAATTTCTATTAAGATTAAACGTGACGGAAAAGAACAAGTATTAAAAGGAAACGTAAAATTTCCTTATATAGATACCGACGGTCTTGAAGCAACTGATGCTTCAAAAGCAGCTTTGAGAGAAGCTTGGCTGAAAGGATAATCTTAACAACCCTACACAAAATCCCAATCTAAAACTAGATTGGGATTTTTTTTGAAATTCACTCTAATTAAAACGATTCATTCCAACAATTTTCTTTATTTTGCGCCAAAAATAAACAAAACTAAAATCGCCATAAATCAACAATGAAGGATAGCGTTTTTATGTTCCCAAAAAAACAAATATAATTTACACATGAAAAATTCAATTATTGCCTTTGTTACCCTATTCCTTTTGGTTTCCTGTAACAAAAATGAATCCAAAACAAATCTGCATATCACAGGAAATATCAAAGGATTAAAAGAAGGAACTTTGTACATTCAAAGATACGCTGACTCATCTCTTGTAGCGATCGACAGTATCAAGATTGATGGAAATTCTGCTTTTGAAAGTAACATTGATTTAAAATCTCCCGAAATGTTGTACCTATATCTTGATAGAGGTGTGACCAACTCACTTGACAACAACATTATGTTTTTTGCAGAACCTGGAACAATTAATATTGATGCCAACTTAGATTCATTTATTTCTAGTGCAAAAATCACTGGTTCAAAAAACCAAGAATTATATGAAGAATACAGAAAAATAAATTCTCGTTTCAGAGACGAAAATCTAAGCTTGATTGAGCAAAAATTCAAAGCTATAAAAAGCAACAATGCAAAAGCAATAGATAGCATAAGCACTTTACAAGACAACAATATTAAACGCAAATATCTTTACGCAACCAATTTTGCAGTAAACAATAAAGATCACGAAGTTTCGCCATATATCGCTTTAGCCGAAATTTATGACATCAACATCAAATATTTGGATACCATTCAAAAATCAATGACTCCAAAAGTAGCCAACTCACTTTATGGTAAAAAATTGACCAAATATGTTACAGCTATAAAAGAAACTGAAACTAAATAATTCAACTTATTTTACAAATCAAAACCGCCTATAACAAGGCGGTTTTTTTGTGCTTAAAAGTGTATTTGGGCGAGACCGCATTATGGAAAGGGCGCTACTTAACATACCGCATATTCGCCCCCTTTCCATAATGCTGTCGGGCTATACGCGCTACTTCGGTAGCTAGCTTCTATCCCTCTCGCGAACCAATAGCAATCAACAGCAGTAGGGAAATTTAGATTTTATTGACCTTGATACTATTTTGAACTTAATCAAATAAAATCACAAATAGGTATAAAACAAAAAACCACCTAACAAAAGTTAGATGGTTTTACTAAAGAGCCGGCGGAGGGACTCGAACCCACGACCTGCTGATTACAAATCAGCTGCTCTAGCCAACTGAGCTACGCTGGCGACTCATTACGGGTGCAAATATAAGCTTGAATTTCTTTTTTCCAAAATAAATTCAAACTTTTTTTGCCCTTTTTTTTACTGCAAATCGTTGATTTTACCAATTAATTGATTAGCAGTTTGTTCCAATTCTACATTTATTTGTTTGAAATGTGCTTTTTTGTTTTCAACGTTTTTAGCGTTCACTTTAGTGATCAAAACATCAAAAGCAGCGATAGCTTCGTCAATCAATGCATTCGTTTCTTCAGTAGGTTTTCCTGTTGTAGAAATTTCAAACAAGTAAACTGCTTCAATAATATCTCCTAAAACGTAGTTGATGTCTTTCTTTAAATTCTTAACGTTTGCCATTTTATTTTTTATTTAATTTGCGTTTGCAAAAGTACACATAATCTTTCTATTCCCAACTATGAAATGTAAATTTCTAAAATAGAAGCTTTTCCCTTTAGATTATAACTTTTCATCTCAGCTGGAATAAGTACTGTATCTCCTTTTATATATTGATAAATTACACCATCGCATTCTAATTCAAAAGAACCTTCAACACACATATATACTACAAAAGACAAGCCTGAATTCACAATCTCTTTTCCACTTTCCAAAGGAATAAAGTTAGTTGTAAAGTAAGGGCAATCCACTACAGTATTTGACTTATTCACCTCTTTGGTATATTCTTTATAAGTATCGACTTTTTTGTAATTAATAGCATCCAAAGCCAAATCAACATGAAGTTCTCTGGTATTTCCTTGAGCATCTCTTCTGTCAAAATCATATAAACGATAAGTAATATCTGAGGTTTGCTGTATTTCGGCAATGACCAATCCAGCCCCAATTGCGTGAACCGTTCCTGTTTCCAAGAAAAACACATCTCCTGGTTTTGCTTTTACAGTATCCAATATATCAATCAACGTTTTATCATTAAGATGCTCTACATATTCTGTCGAACTGGAATCATCCTTGAATCCAACAATAATTCTGGCATCGGCATCGGCTTGCATAACGTACCACATTTCGGTTTTACCAAAAGAATTATGGCGCTTTTTAGCCAATTCATCATTAGGATGCACTTGAATCGACAAATCTTCACGAGCATCTAAGTATTTAAAAAGCAATGGAAATTGATTTCCAAACCTTTTATAAACAGCTATTCCTAAAATTTCGTTTGGAAATTCATTGATTAACTCTGTCAATGGTTTTCCTTTATGATCACCATTAGCGACAACGCTTACATCGCCTTCAACGGTGGACAACTCCCAACTTTCCCCAGTAATACTAGATGTAATTGGTTTGTTCAAAATTGTCTTTAATTTTTCGCCACCCCAAATTCTTTCTTTGAGGATTGCTTCAAACTGTAATGGGTATATTTTTGAGTTCATGTTTTTTATTTGCAAATTTCAACTCTTTTAAAATCAAACATTAATACTATTTTATCAATTTATTACTGTAATTTTCTAATCGCTTCAAGCGCTTTTGGAATATGGCGTTTTGCCATCATACTGTCAAATACCATAATTATTGTTCCTGTTTTATCAGCAACATAAGTAACTCTACCCGGCAATATTCCAAACAAACCTGAAGGGACTCCAAAAAGCTTTCTTATATTCTTGTCAGTATCTGATAAAAGTATAAATGGCAACTTATATTGTTGCGTGAATTTTTGATGCGACGCAATACTATCACTGCTAATTCCTATTACTTCGGCTCCCAAATCTTTAAAATCTTCGTATTGGTCTCTAAAACTACAGGCTTGAACAGTACATCCCGGCGTATTGTCTTTTGGATAAAAATAAATAACCAATGGTTTTTGTCCAATTATTTCCTGACTGTCAAAATCATTTCCATTGCTGTCTTTTGCTATAAAATTTGGAATTTTATCTCCTACTTTCAATTCCATTTATTCTCCTTTATAGGTTACAAAATTACGTGGTGTCTCATAAAGAACCACTTCCAGATCCAAATCCGATTTTACTTTTTTTCGAATTTTATTCCAAATCACCACTACAATATTTTCTGCTGTGGGGTTTAAATCTTGAAATTCGGGTACATCCAGATTCAAATTTTTATGATCAAATTTATCCTCTACTTCTTCTTTTATAATATCGGTTAAAAATTTCACATCCATAACATAACCTGTTTCTTTGTCAATTTCACCGGTAACACTTACTATTAATTCATAGTTGTGCCCGTGAAAATTAGGATTATTGCATTTGCCAAAGACAGCATCGTTCTGTTCAAAAGTCCAATCTTTTCTATATAAACGATGAGCTGCATTAAAATGGGCTTTTCTGGATATGGTTACTCTCATGGGGAAATTTTTGATTTTTGATTGCAGATTTTAGATTTTAGATTTCTGATATAAGCCTTTTATATTGTATGTTCTTCTAAGAAATGATAAAATTCATCAAAAATAATTTTGAACCAAACGGTGTAAATTTCTGGATTTACAAGTATATCCTTTTGAATATCTTCAATTTTCATCCATTTCCAGTCTTCAACTTCTTCAGGATTAATCATTGGTTTATCATTGTAATAACCAATCATTACGTGGTCAAGCTCATGCTCAGTCAAACCGTTATCGAAAGGAGCTTTGTAAATAAAATTAAAAAGCTCTTTTAACTCCGTTTTAAAACCCATTTCCTCATACAATCTACGGCTACCGGCTTGAATATTTGTTTCACCATCTCGTTGATGACTACAGCAAGTATTCGTCCATAATAAAGGAGAATGGTATTTCTGATGTGCTCTTTGTTGGAGCATAATTTCATTTTTATCATTTAAAACAAAAACAGAAAAAGCACGATGCAAAATGGCTTTTTCATGTGCTTCCAATTTGGCCATCAAACCAATTTGTTGATCCAATTCGTTCACTAATATTACTTGTTCTTCTTCCATATAATCCATTAATGGAACAAAAGTACAAAAAAGATATGCTTTCTTAAGGCCTTAACATTTTTTTGCCTTTTGTGGAATTTATTTCTCTTGATAAATCTTGAAATCCTGACAATAGAAATTCTATATTCCCTTTTTGTACATTTGATATAATAAAATTCACTAGCAACACAATGATTTATACCCGAGAAGCAACCCTAGATGATCTAGCCATACTCCTGGAATTTGAACAAGGAATTATTGCCGCCGAGCGCCCATTCGATCCAACATTGAAAGAGGAAAAAATA
>DATEOV010000288.1:0-5042 GCA_035273645.1 Flavobacterium sp.
ATTACAACGAGGATCGAATTATTAGTGATAAATCAAGAGAGTAGTCAAGTCTAAAGTCTTAAAGTCGAGTTTTAGATGACTTTTGACTTTCGACTTTCAAACATTAAGACTTAAATAATGAAAGTTATTCTTCAAAGAGTTTCCCATGCCTCCGTAACAATCGATTGTAAAATAGTAGCCGAAATCCAAAAAGGATTACTGATTTTAGTGGGGATTGAAGAAGCCGATACCCAGGAAGACATTGATTGGTTGGTTGGAAAAATTACAAAAATCCGAATTTTTGATGATGAAAATCATGTCATGAATTTGTCTATTCAAGATATTGATGGTGATATTATTGTGGTAAGTCAATTTACGCTACATGCTTCTACCAAGAAAGGGAATCGTCCTTCTTATATAAAAGCTGCAAAGCCTGAAATAGCGATTCCTTTGTATCAAAATTTCGTAAAACAAATCGAAAAGGAATTAGACAAGAAAGTGCAAACTGGAATTTTTGGAGCCGATATGAAAGTTTCATTGCTTAATGATGGACCGGTTACTATCCAAATTGACAGTAAAAATAAAGAATAAATTAAGTTTTATTTTTTGATATTTAGACTAAAAAAATTCAACCATGAACCTAAAAAATGCCCAACAAGAAGTAGATACTTGGATCAAAGAACATGGAGTTCGTTATTTTAACGAATTGACCAATATGGCACAACTTACCGAAGAAGTAGGTGAGGTAGCCCGAATCATTGCCCGTCGCTACGGAGAACAATCCGAAAAAGAAAGTGACAAAAACAAAGACCTTGGAGAAGAATTGGCCGATGTTGTTTTTGTGGTATTGTGTTTAGCTAATCAAACAGGAATTGATTTGCAGGCTGCTTTTGACAAGAAAATGGATTTGAAATCCGTTCGGGACAAAGACAGGCACAAAAACAACGATAAACTAAAATAATGTTATAAGTCAGGACAAAGTTTTGGTACATCCTTTTTTTAAAATAAATTTGCCAAAACACACCTATCAACCCATCCAAAATGAACTTACTGTTACAAACATCACAACACGATTTACAAGAACAAATTGCAATTACAGGTTCCAAAAGCGAAACCAATCGACTATTGTTACTTCAGGCATTGTATCCAAACATTACTTTGGAGAATACTTCAAATTCTGATGATAGTGAAGTAATGCAAAAGGCTTTGAATGGTAATAATGAGGAAATTGTGGATATTCATCACGCAGGAACGGCAATGCGTTTTCTGACGGCTTATTATGCAGTTAATGAAGGACGTGAAGTTGTGTTGACTGGATCTCAAAGAATGACAGAGCGCCCAATTAAAGTTTTAGTTGAGGCTTTGCAACAATTGGGAGCACAGATTACCTATGAAAAAGAAGAAGGTTATCCGCCTATTCGAATCAAAGGACAAAAAATAACGGCTTCAAAAGTTAGCATTCCAGCCAATGTGAGTAGCCAGTATATATCGGCATTGCTTTTGGTGGCGCCAAAATTAGAGAACGGAATTGAATTGACTTTGGTTGGTGAGATAACTTCTGTGCCTTATATCAAAATGACTTTGGCATTATTGAATGACTTAAACATTCAAACTAGCTTTGTTGGAAACGTAATCACAGTACATCCAAAGAAAGAAGTAGAAACAAAAGTGATGACGGTGGAATCCGATTGGAGTTCGGCATCTTATTTTTTTAGTTTAGTTGCTTTGGCAAAAACAGCTTCTATTTCTTTGACCAGTTACAAAGAAACAAGTTTGCAGGGAGATTCAGCTTTGGTCGAGATATACAAGGAAATGGGAGTGATATCACATTTCGAAGGAAACAAACTTACTTTGACAAAACAAAGTGATTTCGAATACAAAGACTTGAATTTTGAGTTAAATAATACTCCAGATATTGCACAAACTATTGTAGTTACTTGCTTAGGTTTGGGAATTGGTTGTCATCTTACTGGTTTACATACTTTAAAAATCAAAGAAACCGATAGGCTGGAAGCACTTCGAATTGAATTAACAAAATTGGGAGCCAATATCACGGTGACCAATGATAGCTTGACACTTATTGCGACAAAAAATATTAATGAAGAGGTAAGAATCGATACTTATAACGATCACAGAATGGCGATGGCTTTTGCACCATTAGGATTAAAAGTACCAATTGTTATCAATAATGCTGATGTGGTATCAAAATCATATCCTGATTTTTGGGATGATTTAAAGAAAATAGGTTTTTTTATGATGCAAAGATGGTCGTTTACATAAACTTTTGTTGAGTTTTTTGCAATCACATTGCGGGATGGGGTCAGGTAAGGAAAAATAAACACCTAAACACTTGACAACGCCTATCTCACAATCGTATATTTGCAAACGATTTAAAATTTTGATTTCAAAACTTATAATTTATAAATCATAACTCATAACTTTATCAGATGAAATTATCTCACTTTCAATTCAATTTACCAAAAGAACTTCTTGCAGAATATCCAGCCGAAAATAGAGATGAGTCTCGATTGATGGTTATTGACCGTAAGAAACAAACGATAGAACATAAAATGTTTAAAGACGTTATCGATTATTTTGATGATGGTGATGTTTTAATATTGAATAATACCAAAGTTTTTCCAGCCCGTTTATACGGAAATAAAGAAAAAACAGGAGCTAGAATTGAAGTGTTTTTACTTAGAGAGTTAAACGCAGAACAAAGACTTTGGGACGTTTTAGTAGACCCAGCGCGTAAAATCAGAATCGGAAATAAATTATACTTCGGAGATGATGATTCATTAGTAGCCGAGGTTATTGATAACACTACTTCTCGCGGAAGAACATTGCGTTTTCTTTATGACGGATCATATGAAGAATTCAGAAATAAATTAACCGAACTAGGAGAAACTCCAATTCCTAAATATATCAGTCGTGATGTAACTCCAGAAGATGCAGAGCGTTACCAAACAATCTATGCCAAAGAAGAAGGAGCTGTTGCAGCACCAACTGCTGGTTTACACTTCTCTAAACATTTGTTAAAAAGATTGGAAATCAAAGGAGTTAAATTTGCCGAAGTAACACTTCACGTTGGTTTAGGAACTTTCAATCCAGTTGAGGTTGAGGATTTATCAAAGCACAAAATGGATTCCGAGGAATTAAAAATTACTCAAGAAGCTTGTGATATCGTAAACACTGCAAAAGCTGCCAAAAAGCGAATCTGTACTGTAGGAACTACTTCTATGCGTGCTGTAGAAAGTTCAGTTTCTTCACAAAACACACTGAATCCTTACGATGGTTGGACAAATAAATTTGTTTTCCCTCCTCACGATTTCAGTATACCAACTTGTATGATTACCAATTTCCATACGCCAAAATCAACTTTATTAATGATGGTTTCTGCATTTTGTGGACACGATTTAATGAAAAGAGCGTATGAAGAAGCGATCAAAGAAGAATACAAATTCTATTCTTACGGAGATGCGATGTTGATTATCTAAAATATTCAATTTACATAAAACCAAAAACTCGTCAGTAATGGCGAGTTTTTTTTGCTTTAAATTGAGCGAAGCGAACTCGTCGTTTGGAATTCTAAAATCTGCATTCTAAAATCTGTAATCTTTTTTATCTGGGCGTATTACGGGCTATACATTACAAGTTTTTACCCAAAACCAAAGTAATATTAGCACTGCGGGAGCTTCCTTTGGTCGCTTCCTCGTTGCAGTATTACTAATGGTTTCAGGTAAAAACTTTCCATTGCTATCCCTAACGCAATTCCTTTTCATAAGAAGTGATGTGTTGTTTTAAATGCAAAATATAGGCTATAATGAATTTAAATTTTATTGAATTGTCTTTTTATCGTCTCTATTTATGTTTTTTCTTTGTTCAGTTGTTTTTTCTTTATTATCTTTTTCTATTTTTACGACATAAAATAATCAAAAAATGGATTTCAAAAACACATTAGAATTTGCTCAGCAACTCGATTCACAAGATCATCTACATAAATACCAAGACGAATTTATTTTTCCAAAAGTCAACGATAAAAAAGTAATTTATTTTACGGGTAACTCTTTGGGATTACAGCCAAAAAGGACCAAAAAATATGTTGATGAAGTGATGGACGATTGGGCAAATCTAGCTGTTGAGGGTCATTTCTATGCCGAAAAACCGTGGTGGGATTATCAAGAACGTTTTGCGAATCCATTAAGTAAATTGGTAGGTGCTTTGCCTTCAGAAATCACCGTAATGAATACGCTGACAGTGAATCTTCATTTATTGATGGTTTCTTTTTATAGACCAACTACAAAGCGTTATAAAATCATTTGCGAAGAAAAAGCTTTCCCTTCAGATCAATATATGTTTCAAAGTCAAGTGAATTTTCATGGCTATAAACCAGAAGATGTCATTGTGGAAATCAAGCGTCGTGAAGGAGAACATAACATCCGATTGGAAGATGTGTTGGCAAAAATTGAAGAAGTAGGTGAGGAGTTGGCGTTGGTTTTAATAGGTGGTGTGAATTATTACACAGGCCAGGTTTTCGACATGAAAACCATCACCAAAGCGGGACACAAACAAGGTGCTTATGTAGGTTGGGATTTAGCCCATGCTGCAGGAAATATTAAATTAGAATTGCATGATTGGAATGTCGATTTTGCTGCTTGGTGCAGTTATAAATATATGAATTCAGGGCCAGGAAATGCTTCAGGTTGTTTTGTTCATGAAAAGCATCATGATAATAAAGAATTGCCTCGATTTGCAGGCTGGTGGGGACATAACAAAGAACGTCGTTTCAAGATGGAACCCGTTTTCGATCCAGTCCATGGAGCTGGAGGTTGGCAGATAAGCAATTTACCAATACTTTCATTAGCGCCTTATTTGGCTTCAGTTGAAATGTTTGACGAAATTGGAATGGATCAATTAATATTAAAAAGAGATAAAATCACTTCTTATTTAGAATTCATTCTGAACGAAATAAGCAAAGAAGTACGTGGATCTTTTGAAATCATCACTCCGACAGTGCCATCGGAAAGAGCCTGTCAATTGTCTGTTTTTCTTCATGGAGAAGG
>DATEOV010000289.1:0-5693 GCA_035273645.1 Flavobacterium sp.
ACATATAACAAACAAGTAGGTAAACCTTTTATTAGCTTTTTAAAGGAACAGCTATCAGACTAATCTAAAAGAAATTTTCCTGCCTGTAACCAGCTCTTTAAATTATCCATCCACTTATTCGGTTAGCTTCCATTTGCAATACAAATTTTGTAACTTCTGTTTATGGTAAACAATCAAGAAAATTGACTAACATAAATAAGGTTTGTTTTATACAAATTTTATTGTTTGTGTTGTTTACATAATGAAATTCTAATTATTAAATGGCTGTTGTTTGTATAAAAGTCTTAATATTAACCCGTTGGGTGTAATTATTTGTAGTAAATAAGTTGACTAGATATTGGTCAAGATACTGAAATTCAGTATCTTGAAGTCGTCAAACAAACCAATATCTATGTCAAATATAGTAAAAAATTATTTTAGAGTTTTAGAAGTTATAAGTTCTTTGAATTGTTAATTGGAATATAAATCAAATGTAGGAAGAAAACAAAAAATGTCTGATTTAGAAGTAGTTGCATTGTCTTTAACCGCTGAATTTATGTCTATTGATAGTGAGAATTCTTTATTTAAAGAGATTAGTAATCAACAAATAGCAAACTTAATCGAGCGAAGTCAGTTCAATAAAAGAAGACGAAAATTGTTTTTCTTTTTAGAAGAAGTAAGAACAAAATTAGCCTCTCGATTTTTAGAATTTGAAAATTATTTTATCGTGGATAGTATGCCGTTGGAGATTTGCAAATTTGCACGTCACAGGAGGATTAAAATCTGTAAAAATGATTTTGAAACTGCTCCTTCAAAAGGGTTTTGTGCTTCTCAAAATAACTGGTTTTATGGATATAAACTTCATGGAGTTTGTTCTATAAATGGAATTTTCCATTCATTAGATATTACAAAAGCAGAAATTCACGATGTTCATTTTTTGAAAAACATAAAAGAACAAATGTCTGATTGTGTGTTGCTTGGCGACAGAGGTTACTTGTCTCAAAGTATTCAATTGGATTTGTTTCAAACTGTAAATATCAAATTAGAAACACCAAAAAGAACTAATCAAAAAGATTATAAGCCACAGCCTTATATCTTTAGGAAGTCAAGAAAAAGAATTGAAACATTATTTTCACAATTATGCGACCAGTTTAGAATTAGAAATAATTATGCTAAAACTTTTGAAGGTTTTAAAACAAGAATTTTAGCAAAAATAACAGCATTAACATTGGTTCAATATATCAATAAATTCATATTTGACAGACCAATAAACAATATTAAAAATCAAACAATTTAATTACACCCAACGGGTTAATATTATTTAGTTTAAAGACTAATCGCTCAATTGCTATGATGCAGATTGTTACTTTTTTTGACAGATATGAGAAATATATTGACTACATCATATATAGCTGTTGGATTAGTATTTATTATTGATAAGATTATTTCATACCATTTCAAAATTTATTTTTTAATTCTACTTTTATCATATTCCAGTATTTCCTGTTCAGAGAGAGGTGTAATAGATATTTCTTTAAATCTTTCAACTTTCTCAGCTTGTTGATATAAGTCTTTTTTCACTTCTCCTTTATCAAATAAATTAATTTTTATTTTAACCAAATCATTTGAAAAAGGTTTTGTAGGAAATAGATCTAAATAAGAGTTTAGTCCTAATGCTATTGCTATGCGCGATAGCATTCTAATATTGTATTTTGCACTCTGCTTTGGATTTTCAATATTTCCAATATACCCTTCTGATACTCCTAGTTTATGTGCTAACATCACTTGTGATAAGTTAGATTTTAATCTTAATTCCCTAACTCGTTCAATTAAATAAAAATCTAATTCTGATATAATTATTTCTATAACCATCTGCTTAATTTGATTTAGAAAATAAAGAATTAAAAAAATATTTCACACATACATATAGATATGTGAAATAAATTCGATATATTTGTTTTGTAATACTATTATGAATAGTAATTTTGCGATTCTTCAAATACAATATTGAAGCATTCGCTTTGAATCTCGTTTTCAAAAACTGGTAATTTTATACACACGAGATGATAAGTAAGATGCTCACGTCCTATGGCGTGGGCTCACTTATCCGTGTGGAGGGTATACCAGTACCTTGAAAGCGTTTAAGTTGAGTTCCATGCCATTTTTTATGCCTATATTTTTTAGGTAAAACTCAACTTTAATTCTTAGCACTGCTTTATTTTTTTAAGTTTCGTAATACCATTAATTAATGAATTAGTTGGGAAAGACACTGCCACCGCTTGGCTGCAACAGGCACCGGCAGTTGGCTTTCCTTTAAAAAAAAACTTTAATCAAATGCCTATGCAATAAAAAAAACATTCACTTTTTTAGTCATTCGTCAAATTTTTGACTCTAAGATTTAAAAAAAAATGGCCCTCTAACTCGTCGGCAAAACTAGACTAGAGGACCGCAGCTAATAAAACTAACGTTTCACTTAACCAACCCAATATTATGAATAATTTTTCATTTTCTATGGGAGGAAAGGCTTTTTGTTTCCTATTTTTAATGGGTAACATCTTGTTTTTTTCCCCTATACAAGCCAAAAATTCACTACGGCATAATCTAAGAACTACTCAACAGTTTCAGGTTCAGGGAACTGTCACGGATGGAGGCAATGCTTTAGCCGGTGTAAGTATTTCTGTAAAAGGGAAATCAATTGCCACCGTAACAGATTATAATGGTCATTACATCCTTTCTGCCTCACCAGATGACATTTTAGTTTTTTCGTATATAGGATATAGAATACAAATGGTTTCTGTTCAAAGACGCAGCACCATCAATATTAGTCTTCAGGAAAACACAACCAAACTACAGGAGGTTAAAATCAATGCAGGATATTATTCAATAAAGAACAGCGAACGAACTGGTAGCATTTCCAAAATAACTACCAAAGAAATCGAGAAACAACCTGTTACCAATGTATTGGCCACGATGCAGGGGCGTATGGCGGGAGTAGATATCACGCAAGATACAGGAACGCCCGGAAGTGGCTTTCAGATAAAGATACGAGGACTCAACAGCCTGCGGGAAGATGGTAATGAACCGCTGTATATTATCGATGGCGTACCCTATTCATCGGAAGTCATCGGATACAGCAATACTACTAGTGGAATACCTACGCCCACAAGTCCGTTAAACAGTATTAACCCTAATGATATCGAAAGCATAGAAGTCCTCAAAGATGCCGATGCGACTGCTATATACGGTTCACGTGGTGCCAATGGGGTAGTGCTGATTACCACTAAAAAAGGTAAAGCAGGAAAAACTACAGTAACAGTTTCCGCATCCTCTGGAATTGGAAAAGTCACCAAAATGATAGACCTGATGGATACCCAGCAGTATCTGGAAATGAGAAGACAGGGTTTTGCCAATGATGGTGTCACTTCATATCCCGATTGGGCGTATGACATTAATGGTACCTGGGATCAAAACCGTTATACCGATTGGCAGAAAGAACTTTTGGGAGGAACTGCAGTAATTACCAATATGCAAGCTTCTGTATCGGGCGGTTCCGATTTAACCCAATATCTGTTGAGCGGTACTTATCACACTGAAACAACGGTACTCCCGGGAGATTTTGAGTACGATAAAGCGGCTGTTCATTTTAGTATGAACCATAGGAGTAATGATGAAAAGTTTAAACTCACTTTTTCAACAGGCTATACCGCCCAAGACAATGTACAGCCTGAAACCGATATTAGCCGCACTGCACGAAATCTGGCTCCAAATGCCCCCGCCTTATATGATGCCGACGGTAACCTAAATTTTGAAAACAGTACCTTTAGAAATCCATTGACCGCACTTCGTGCTATCACCACTGCAAAAACAAATGACCTTATTGCCAATACTGTGCTTAGTTATCAGATAGCGCCCAGTTGGGAACTCAAAGCTAATTTAGGACTAACCGATTTAAAGAATGCAGAACAGCGACTATTGCCTTCGACAATGTATGATCCCGCTTATGGATTGGGAAGTAATCGCTCATCGATGTTTTTCAACAATACTCAAAGAAAATCATGGATTGTGGAACCACAACTCCGCTGGAACCATGATTTCGGAATCAGTAAAATTGACATACTGGTGGGAGGTACCGTGCAGCAACAAACTTCTTCAAGACTGTACCAGTTCGGATATGGTTTTGCCAGCAACAGTCAAATTACAGACATCGCGTCTGCAACACAAAAAACCATTTATGTGAGCGATGAGACCCTATATAAATACCAAGCTTTTTTCGGACGACTTAATTATAATTGGGATCAAAAATACATTGTGAATCTAACAGGAAGACGGGACGGCTCTAGCCGATTTGGTCCAGGTAAGCAGTTTGCCACTTTTGGAGCTGTGGGAGCCGCCTGGGTGTTCTCGAAGGAAAATTTTTTCAAGGAAAACACCATTTTTAGTTTTGGAAAGCTTAGAGCGAGTTATGGGAGTTCGGGCAGTGATCAAATAGGGGATTACCAGTATTTGGATACTTATACATCTTCTGGTCTAAACTATAATGGTGCCATCGGTTTGGATCCTACACGACTCTACAATCCAGATTTTAGTTGGGAAATCAATAAAAAATTGGAAGCTGCATTGGAAATGGGGCTTCTAAGTGATCGCATATTTTTTACATTCGCTTGGTATCGAAATAGATCGTCCAATCAGTTGGTGGGAATTCCTTTGCCTGGCACCACTGGATTCAGCTCTATTAATGCCAATTTAAACGCGACCGTCCAAAATATGGGTCTAGAATTTACACTGCGAACCTTAAATTTTGAAAACGCCAATTTTAAATGGACAACTAACTTTAATATCTCGGCTTCCCACAACAAACTGCTTTCTTTTCCGGGACTCGAAGGATCTACGTATTCTAATCGCTATGTTATCGGAGAATCTACAAGCATTGTAAAGACATATCAGTTAAATGGGGTCAATCCGCAAACCGGACTCTATGAAGTGGAAGATATCAATAAAGATGGAATGATTACTTCTTTGGAAGACAAAAAAAATATTGAGGATCTCACTCCAAAATATTTCGGAGGTTTAGAAAACCAGTTTCAATATGGAAATTGGCAATTGGATTTTCTTTTTCAATTTGTAAAACAGAAAAATTATGACTACAGTCCCAGCGTTCCTGGAGGAAGTTTCTTTAATCAGCATTCGGATATGACCAATGCATGGCAACATGCAGGCGATCAAGTTCCCTTTCAAATGAATACATCAGGTGAAAATGGGGATGCCGTAAATGCCTATTATAATTATCTGGACAGTAATGCCTCCATTGTAGATGCCTCTTTTATTCGATTAAAAAATGTTGCACTAAGTTATGACTTGCCACAACAGGCCATCAAAGGGGTGCACTGCAAAATCTCACTGCTGGGACAGAATGTGTTAACATTTACCCCATACAAAGGCGGTGATCCCGAATTTAAATATACTGCCTACCTGCCTCCGTTAAGAATAATCACGGCTGGTGTACAGCTTACTTTTTAACCTTAATACATACAGCCATGATATATATACTTATTATTTTTAAAAAGCTACTTCATAAAAGTGCTAAAGAATTGACTGCTAATAGTTGTTTCCTTATAGCGGTATGTCTAACACTAGCTGGCTGCGACAGCTTTGTGGAAGTGGATCTTCCTGCTTCACAACTGACAGCCAAAACCGTGTTCGAAGATGCAGGAACT
>DATEOV010000290.1:0-6697 GCA_035273645.1 Flavobacterium sp.
TGTAATTATGTTGGAAATCTTACAGGAATTTATGACAGAAACTATTTTGGAAAAATAGCGATTTCATCAACTCGAAAACGCCAAGATTGGATGATGTGGCTTACCATTTTAAAAAAAATAAAAAAGGTAAAACCTGTTCCCGAAAGTTTAGCAATTTATCGTATCAGGGATAATTCTCTCTCAGCATCCAAGATTGATTTATTGAAACATAACTTTGCTGTTTATAGAAGTTTTCACGGCTATAATTATGTTAGCTCTATGGTTATTATGATTGGATTTTTGTTTACCCAATTAATAATAAAACCTTATTATATAAAGAAAATTTAGGGTGTGATTATTTTTTGTAACCAATTTTTATTCTTGGTTTTTCTCTTTCTTTTTTCTCCGTTAATTCATCCAGATAAGAAAAAACCAATTCAATGTTCTTATCATGATTCTCTAACTTTTTTTGAATCTGAAGTATATCGATTTTAATTTCGGTGGTATCCAAAAGCATTTGTCTCACTTTTGTAAAAATGCGCATGATTTGGATATTCGTTTGAATGGCTTTATCGCTATTTAAAACACTTGATAACATTAAAACGCCGTGTTCTGTGAAGGCAAAAGGTAATTTTCTAGTCCCTCCCCAACTTGATGTCACAATTTGTGATGTCAAGTTGTCAAATTCAATTTTAGTCAATTCAAACATAAAATCCTCTGGAAACCGATTGAGATTCCTTCTAACTGCTTGCTTTAAAACTCTTGTTTCTATTCCATAAAGCAATGCCAAATCACGATCAATCATTACTTTTTGATTGCGAATAAAATAAATTTTGTTGGAAATAGTTTCTTCTGAAAGGAAAGATTCGTCGCTCATTTTTTTAGTTTAAACGACTAATATACGATTTTATTTACATTATAAAAATGAGGTAAACTGCTTCAATTTTCCGCGATTGCTTCTTTCTAAAGTTATTTTTCGGCTAAAAGTAAAGTGTAAATTTGGTTCTAGGTACAGTGCAACGGCTTTGTTTATTTTTGCAATTTGTCCTTCATCTAATTCTGATTCGCTGACATATTTTATTTCAAAACGGTCTATTTTAGTTTGTTTGATGACAAATTCTTTTACATTACCATCTTCTTCTATGATGCTTTTGGTTACGTAATAAAAAGTCAATCCCGGTGATTTTTTCCCGCTGGGTAAAATGGCAATATCATTGGTTCTACCTATTAATTTTTTAAGAATTGGTTTTTTTACGGTGCTTTTTTCGTCTAAAACTCCAATGTCGCCAATATCATATCGAATGAAAGGATGTGCTTTGTTGAATAGGGAAGTGATTACAATTCGTCCCGAAGTTCCGTTTGGAACTACTTGATTATTTTCGTCCAAAATCTCTATAAATAGGGTTTCTGAATTAACTTGCCATTCTCCTTCTGGATTTTGAAAAGCGATTAAGTCCAATTCTGAAGCTCCATATTCATTGACAATGGGAATCCCAAATTGTTTTTCCAAGAGCAGTTTATCTTCTTCAAAAAGCATTTCGGAAGTGACCATGCATACTTTTAAAGTCGGACAAATGTCTTTTAAAACAATGTTTTTTTTCTGCAAAAATTTGGCAAACAAAACAATCGAACTTGTGTAGCCATTGATATAGTCGAATTTTTTGGTTTTAAAATCCTTTAAAAATTGCTTCAAAACTTCATCAGATAAATTGAATATTGAAAACCGATACCGATGACTCAAAAAATCCTTAAACCTTTCTTTTTTGTTTCCGATAAAATCTAATGGGATTCCGTAAAAACGTGCTTGATAGGAAATATTAAAATCAATTCCATACCAGCCAAAACGATAAATATTGGAGGCCCAGGTCAAGGCATGACAAAATTTGTCTTTCGCAAACACAAATGGATGTCCGCTCGAACCCGATGTCTTATTGAGATACACTGATTTTTCGCTGTAACCCAAAGAAAGTCGTTCTTTTAAAGGTTTCTGTAAATTTATCTTATTCAAAATTGGCAAATCGGACCAGTTTTTTAAAGATTCGATTCCGGTCAATTCCCTGTAAAAAGGATTATTATTTAAATGAAAATTTACGATTTCCATTTTTTTTTGTTCAATGAAATGACCGTATTCTTCTTCAGGAATAGCAATTATTTTTTGCAATTCAGCTTTGGCTTTCTGCATAGGAAAACCATTTATTTGAAGTGTTAAGTCGAATATTTTGAACATTGGAGGAGTATATTTTGTCAAAAATAATATTTAGCCACAACTATTGGTGATTTAGTTACAACTTTTTGACATATAATTATTTTTTAAGTTCAAAAGCAATTATTTTTGCACCATCTGTCAAAAGACAGTAATGCAACTAAAAAACCGCACCATGAATATTTTACTATTAGGATCAGGAGGAAGAGAACATGCTTTTGCATGGAAAATGATTCAAAGTCCACTTTGTGACACCCTTTTTGTAGCGCCAGGAAATGCTGGAACTGCTCAAATTGCAAAAAACGTTGACATCAGTGCCACCGATTTTGAAGCAATAAAAGCATTGGTAATCAAAGAAAATATAGAAATGGTTGTTGTTGGACCAGAAGATCCTTTGGTAAAAGGGATTTATGACTTTTTCTTAAACGATCAAGAGTTAAAGGATATTCCAGTAATTGGGCCTTCAAAAATTGGGGCAACATTAGAAGGAAGTAAAGAGTTTGCTAAAGAATTTTTGATGAAACACAAAATTCCAACGGCAGCTTATGATAGTTTTACTGCCGAAACTGTTGAAAAAGGATGTAAGTTTCTGGAAACATTACAACCTCCATATGTATTGAAAGCAGATGGTTTGGCCGCAGGAAAAGGAGTTTTAATCATTCAGGATTTGGCGGAAGCAAAATCTGAATTAAGAAATATGTTGGTGGGTCAAAAATTTGGCGCAGCAAGTTCTAAAGTGGTTATTGAGGAATTCCTTGACGGAATAGAGCTGAGCTGTTTTGTATTGACAGATGGGAAAAATTATAAAATTTTACCAACTGCCAAAGATTACAAGCGTATAGGCGAAGGAGACACAGGTTTGAATACAGGTGGGATGGGAGCAGTTTCTCCAGTTCCTTATGTTGATGCTGTTTTGATGGAAAAAATAGAAACACGCATTGTAAAACCAACTATTGAAGGTTTTCAAAAAGATGGAATTCCATATAAAGGGTTTGTATTTATTGGACTGATCAATGTTAATAATGAACCAATTGTTATCGAATACAATGTGAGAATGGGAGATCCTGAAACGGAAGTAGTTGTTCCAAGATTAAAATCAGATTTAGTTGAATTGTTTTTGGCTGTAGCCAATGAAAAACTGGATGAATTCAATCTTGAAGTTGACGAAAGAAGCGCCACTACGGTTATGATTGTTTCTGGAGGATATCCAGAAGATTTTGAGAAAGGAAAAGTGATTACAGGTTTAGAAACTGTTACGGATTCTATCGTTTTTCATGCGGGAACCAAATTGGACAACGGAAATATAGTAAGTAATGGAGGAAGAGTTATGGCGATCACTTCATATGGAGATAGTTTTCAAGAAGCCTTGAATAAATCATACAAAAATGTTGATCAAATACATTTTGAAAAAATGAATTTCCGAAAAGATATCGGATTCGATTTAATCTAAAATAAAAAAACACGAATTGAACAAAATAGTAAGTTCAATTCGTGTTTTGGTTTTTATTTGGATTCGATTTTAGTCCAAAAAAGAATGAGCAGTTGTGTCTTGAAACTCCTCGCCATTTTCTTTATGTAATTTCAATTGTTTAATCCAATAAACGATAGCAACTGAACAAATAATCATGAAGATCCAGTTGATAGTATTGGCACCAAACCATGATTTAAGCTCTAATGAACGTAAAAAGTCTAAAGGAGCGAATAAAATGTTTACAAATAAGTATTGTATTCCTTCAAAAAATGATGTCATAATGTATCTCTTTTATTTTATTATTTTATGTTTTGGAATTTAGAACATCAATAAAATCAAATTTTCTATTGAATCTTTTTTAATCTTGTTCCATTCCTTTTTAAACAAGTATTATATTTACAGTCACAAAAGTATAAAATATCCTTATGATAACAAGTGTTTTTAAAAAATCTACACCATTAAATTTTTCTTTGGTAGTTATTTTAATGCTGGTTTTCTTTTTTCTATATCAAATTCAAGATGTTACTTGGATAAATTCAGTTATTTCTATTTTAAAAAGTGTAGGACTATTAGTGATTTTGTTGGCCACTATTTTTCTTTCCAGTTTTATTTCAAAACGCAACGGATTGAGCAGAGACAGCACTTACACCGCTTTTTTTTATTTTTTATTTCTACTTTTTTTCCCGGGTATATTAAATAATGCAAATCTGATTCTTGCCAATTTTTTTATTTTATTGGCCATTAGGCGACTTATTTCTTTACAAACTTTAAAAGAAACAAAAGAGAAACTTTTTGATGCCTCATTGTGGATTTTTATAGCTGCTTTATTTCAATTTTGGAGTATTTTATATATTCTTCTGGTTTTTATATCCGTTATATTTCACGTTTCAAGAGATTATAGAAACTGGGTTATTCCTTTTATAGCTCTTTTTGGAGTTTCGATTTTATTTCTTTTATGCTCCTTAATTTTTGATTTTCACAGTATTGTTTTTTTGCAGGAGAAAAGTAAAATCAGTTTAAGTCTTGATTATTTTACCAATAATTATCAAAACGTTGCTTTTTCGATTTATGTGACAGTTGCTTTATTTTTTGTGATATCAATGTTTGCAACATTATCGAGCAGACCTTTGGTATTACTTTCTTCGTATAAAAAAGTAATTGCTTCGTTTTTTATAGGGATTTTAGTTTTTGTTTTATCAGCCAATAAAAGCAATGAATTATTAGTCTTTACTTTTGCGCCATTGACAATAATGGCTACGTCCCATATCGAAATATCACAGCCAAAACTAAAAGAAGAAATTGTTCTGTTTGTGCTTTTGGCTTGTAGTTTTTTTACTTTTTTTTCTCAGTTATAATTTATCTCCGTAGGCCAAATCTCCAGCATCGCCAAGTCCAGGGACAATATAACTTTTATCATTGAGTCTTTCGTCTAGTGAAGCAACCCAAAGATGGCAGGAATCAGGCAAATTTTGTTTTAGATATGAAATACCTTCTGGAGCCGCAATAATAACAGCAATATGAATTTCTTTTGGAGTACCTCTTTCCATTAGTTTATTAAAAACAGCCACTATAGACTGTCCCGTGGCCAACATTGGATCTACCAATAAAACATTTTTCCCGTTAATATCAGCAATAGCTTGGTATTCCACTAGTATATCAAAGAAATCATCATGATTAGGATGATGCCTGTAGGCCGAAATAAAACCATTTTCGGCGCTGTCAAAATAATTCAAGAAACCTTGGTGCAAGGTCAATCCCGCTCTCAAAATGGAACATACAACTAGCTTATCTGCAATTTCAGTTGTTTTTTTAACACCAAGAGGAGTTGTTGTTTCAACATCTCTGTAATGAAAAGACTGACTCATTTCGTAAGCCATAATTTCTCCAATGCGTTCAATATTTCTGCGAAAGCGCATACTGTCTTTTTGAACATTGATATTCCGAATTTGGCTTAAAAAGTGGTTCAGCACACTATTTTTTTCTGATAAATAATGAATTTCCATGGAGTCGTTATTAGAAATTTAATTTGTGGAGTTTTTTTTACACTATCAAAAGTATAAAAAGTATCTTTGTATTTCTAAAATCATAAAGATATGTTTTCAAAATTAGCTTATTCAGTATTTGAGCAAAGTATAAAAGATTATCACCAATTTGATAATGTAGACCAACCTATAAACAATCCTTTTCCAAAAGATAAATTTGAACATTTGTTGTATCTAAAAAACTGGATTGACACTGTACAATGGCACTTTGAAGATATTATTCGTGATCCGAATATTGACCCAGTTGCGGCTTTGACTTTGAAAAGAAGAATTGATGCTTCGAATCAGGAACGTACGGATATGGTGGAATATATAGATAGTTATTTTCTTCAAAAATACAGTCATGTTGTAGTTAAGGACGATGCTAAAATCAATTCCGAAAGTCCAGCTTGGGCTTTTGACAGATTGTCTATTTTGGCTCTGAAAATTTACCATATGAATGAAGAAGCTACGCGTACAGAAGCTTCACAAGACCATAGAGACAAATGTCAAGCAAAATTGAACATTCTTTTGGAACAAAGATCTGATTTGTCAATGGCAATTGATGATTTATTGACAGACATTGAAAATGGAAATAAATTCATGAAAGTGTACAAACAAATGAAAATGTACAATGATGATGATTTGAATCCTGTTTTGTATCAAAATAAAAAATAATTTTTGGTAACAAATTTGCCCTCAAAAATTAAACATATAGCCGTCATGAGACTTTCCGCAATGGGGGATGTCGCCATGACGGTTCCTGTTTTACGTGCTTTTGTGAATCAATTTCCAGAAGTAAAAATTACAGTTGTCTCCAGACCATTTTTCAAACCTTTTTTTGAAGGAATTCCGAATCTTTCTTTTTTTGTTTTTGATGAAAAAGAAAGACATAAAGGATTTTTGGGGCTGTGTAGATTATATCAGGATCTGAGAGCATTGGATATCGATGCTTTTGCCGATTTGCACAATGTACTGCGTTCTAAAGTTGTGAGAACACTTTTTGCTGTAAGCGGAAAAAAA
>DATEOV010000291.1:0-8548 GCA_035273645.1 Flavobacterium sp.
CAATCATCCCCATATCTGAGGCAACTTCCTGAAAGAATGCTTTGTCGGATTGAAAAAAACCATACTTTTTATCAGCGATGTTTTTAGTTGGTTTTTTAGGCAAACTTTCTTTTGGATATTTCATAAAAGCCCCCAATGTAGCATAGGAAAGTCTAATACCGCCATCAACTCCGGGACGCGAACTGTTTAAAACCGAAAATCCATTAGCGTTCCCTTCAAAATCAATTAAATCCTGCCATTCTTTTGCAGATAATTGCTCTTTGTATTTCAATCCTTTTCCAATTGAAAAATATTCGCCGATAGCTTTTTCGCCAGAATGTCCAAAAGGCGGATTCCCAATATCATGAGCCAAAGATGCCGCAGCCACAATAGCTCCAAAATCGTTCATTTGATAGCCATGAACTTCTTTTAAATGCGGATATTTTTCGATGATTTTTTTTCCTACCAATCTGCCCAAAGAGCGTCCAACAACGGAAACCTCTAAACTGTGTGTTAAACGAGTATGCACAAAATCGGTTTTGGAAAGTGGAATCACCTGTGTTTTGTCCTGCAAACTTCTAAAAGCGGAAGAGAATATGATTCGGTCATAATCGACTTCAAAGCCCAAACGGGTTTCGTCTTGCTCGATTCTTAATCTCTTACCTGTGTCTCCTTGTCTTTTTAGTGATAATAATTGTTCCCAGTTCATTATGATTTATGATTGTAGATTGCTTCGCCAGTTCGCTATCGCTCGTGTAACGAATTATGATTTTAGATTTTAAAGAACCAAAAATACATTTTATTTTAAGATTTTCATCCAACTAAATTACTTTACAAGACGGTAAGTTGCTCGCGTGAGGGATAGAAGCTGGCTACCGAAGTAGCGCGGATAGCCCGGCCGCGTTGAGGAAAGGGGCTGTATAAGCGGCACTATAAATAAGCCCCTTTTCTCAACGGGGTCACGCCCAAATTATTTGCATTCCATTAAATAGCCAATGCCGTGCTGTGCTTAATTTCGCCCATAACGAAAACACTTTGGGTATTCCCGATGTTTTCTATAGTGGAAAGTTTGTTCATCACAAAATCCTGATAACTGGACATATCTTCGACCAAAATTTTCAACATAAAGTCATAATCGCCGGCTATGTTATAGCATTCGATAATTTCCGGAAGCGCCACTATGTCTTTCACAAAATTGCTTCCCACGTTTTTGGCATGTTCCTTGAGCCGAACATTACAAAAAACGGTCATTCCAAGATTCATTTTTTTCTTGTCCAACAAAGCCACATATTTCATTATATAACCATCTCTTTCGAGTCTTTTTATACGCTCATAAACAGGTGTTACAGTCAGGAATAGTTTGCTTGCCAGCTCTTTTATGTTGATATTGGAGTTTTCCTGCAGCTGTTTTAAGATTTGTAAATCGACATTGTCAATATTTTCCATAGTTTTTATTACTGTTAGAATTCAGTTACAAAATTTTATTTCGTACAAATTACTGTAAAAATCACAAAATAAACATCATTTTACTGAAACAAACAGCTAATTTAATATTAATTACCAAAGTGTATAATTTTGTTCAGTAATAAATACTGAAAGAAAATGAAAACAAACAATTTAGGTTACCCACGAATTGGCAGCGACAGAGAATTAAAAAAAGCGAATGAACTGTATTGGGCCAACAAAATTTCGGCTGAAGATTTATTGGCAACAGCCGCGACAATCAGAAAGCAAAATTGGCAATTGCAAGCAGACAAAGGAATTGATTTAATTCCTTCCAATGATTTTTCCCTTTATGACCAAGTATTGGATTTGACACTTATGCTGGGTGCGATTCCGGAGCGCTATAATGATTTTGCAAAGACAAACAATTCCTTGGATTTGTATTTTGCCATGGCGAGAGGAGCCCAAAAACAAGGGCAAGATGTTGTTGCCATGGAAATGACCAAATGGTTTGACACCAACTACCATTATATTGTTCCTGAGTTTACGAAAAACCAAAAATTTGAATTGTTTTCGACCAAAATAATAGCCGAATTCATCGAGGCCAAAAAACTGGGAATTACAACTAAGCCCGTACTTATAGGGCCTGTTTCCTATTTATTGCTCGGAAAAGAAAAAGAAAACGATTTTCACAGAATCGACCTAATCGACAAATTATTGCCTGTTTATTTTGACATCCTTAGCTCATTACAAACCGAAGGAGCAGAATGGATTCAGCTAGACGAACCGTTTCTGGCATTGAATTTGACCGATAAAGAACGTAATGCAATCACTCACGTTTACAATGAAATCAGCAAAAAATTCCCTTCCCTAAAAATAATTCTGGCTAATTATTTTGATTGTTTTGGTGAAAATCTAGACACAGTTTTGGATTTGCCTGTACATACTTTGCATTTGGATTTGGTACGTTGTTCGTCTCAGCTGGATGATATTTTAGAGTCAGAACTTTTCTCAAAAGACACGACACTTTCCCTTGGTGTTGTTGACGGAAGAAATATTTGGAAGAATGATTTCAAAAAATCATTAGCTTTAATCCAAAAAGCAACAAACGCCATTGGACAAAACCGAGTGATGATTGCTCCCTCCTGTTCGCTTATCCACAGTCCGTGCGATTTGGATTTGGAAACCAATGACGAAACATTAACTCCCGAAATCAAGCAATGGCTGGCTTTCGCCAAACAAAAAATCGAGGAAGTGACACTTCTAAAATCTTTTGCTTCGAATGAACAAGAAGCTAAAACTTCATTGCGATTCATTGAAAACACCGTCGCCAATGAAAATCGCAAAACATCCAAACTAATACACAACCCTGCCGTAAAAAACCGTGTGGCTTCAATCACAATTAAAGATTCAAAAAGAGAAAACACTTTTGCCGTTCGAAGAAAAAAACAAATAGACGTATTGAATCTTCCTTTGTTTCCAACCACCACAATCGGTTCTTTTCCGCAGACAACCGAAGTCCGAAGCTGGAGAGCCAAGTTCAAAAAAGGCGAATTGAACCAAGAAGAATACAATAATTTACTTCAAAAAGAAACTGAAGAAACCATTCGTTTTCAAGAAGAAACCGGCATCGATGTTTTGGTTCACGGAGAATTTGAGCGTAACGATATGGTGGAATATTTCGGAGAACAATTGGATGGATTTACCTTCACCAAAAATGGTTGGGTACAAAGTTATGGTAGCCGCTGCGTAAAACCTCCTGTAATTTATGGTGATGTTTCCAGACCAAATCCTATGACGGTAAAATGGGCTGAATTTGCGCAATCACTTACTCCAAAATGGGTAAAAGGAATGCTAACCGGCCCTGTGACAATTCTGCAATGGTCATTTGTCCGTAACGACCAACCGCGTTCTGAAACCTGCACGCAAATTGCCCTGGCTATTCGTGATGAAGTAGTCGATCTAGAAAAAGCAGGAATTAAAATCATTCAAATTGACGAACCTGCAATTCGTGAAGGATTACCATTGCGCAAAGAAGAATGGGACACTTATCTCGATTGGGCGATAAAAGCCTTTAGAATTTCGGCCAGTGGCGTGAAAGATGACACCCAAATTCACACCCATATGTGCTACAGCGAATTCAATGACATTATTCAAAATATCGCCGATATGGATGCCGATGTGATAACGATAGAATGTTCGCGTTCGCAAATGGAATTATTGGATGCGTTTGCCAACTTTAATTATCCTAACGAAATAGGCCCTGGAGTTTATGATATTCACTCACCACGAGTGCCATCACGCAACGAAATGGTAAAGTTATTAGAAAAAGCTTCGGCGGTTATTCCTGTTGATCAACTTTGGGTTAATCCTGATTGTGGTTTAAAAACAAGGCATTGGGAAGAAACCAAAAAAGCCTTAATCGAAATGGTCGCTGCCGCAAAAGAAATGCGAATTGCCGTTGGGAATATTGCATCGGTTTAAACTAAAAAACCCTAGTAGATTTTACAATTTACTAGGGTTTGTTTTATGCAAATCTTTTATTTGCCTAACACCTTTAAGGCAAAATAATAATTCTCTTTTGTTTTTCAAATTCATGTTTTTTAACCACATAGGTTTCCGACATAGAATCGTGCCATCCTTCTGCAGTACCACTTAAAAAAGAAAAAGCTTCGAATGGAATGAATCTACAAAGTGTGCGTTTCAAAATGCTCTTATAATTGGGTTTTGAACCATCTTTCATAATCACATAAGTTTGGGTCAAGAATTTCGCGATGGAACGAGAGAAATACAGCTCGGTCAAATAATAGTAAAAACCAGCAATAACGGTAAAAGAAAGCCCTTTTTCCAATACTCCCATAGTACTAATCCAAGTCTTCAGAAAAGAGTTATTAGCAATATCCGCAAAAATGGATATAGTTGCTCCAACGCTAATCCAAATCACATATTGCGCCACTAAATCAATAATGAAATTCGACAAACGCTGCCCTCTTGAAGCCAGTAAATCATCTGTGACTGTAAATTTTTTATGTTCCATATTTTCAGTTTTTCAAAACTCTAAAAAACACAACAAAAAATCATAACCACCTCAAATTTAAGAAATTAATTTCACAATTTTCGATTAGATGGCTACCAATTATAATATTGACTTAAGCATCAAAAACTAAAATTTGGTTTAACTTTTCAAACATTTACTTTTGCCTATCAATTTCCGCCTGGATGATATTATTTTTCACTTCTTTGAGTAAATGATTTTTCGCTTCTGCAAAAGTAACATCATAGACTCGGGTTACTTCCTGAAATTCCAAAGGATATTTGGCAAGTAGCTTTGTATAATAACTATCCAAAACTTCTCTTGCTGGTGCTGTAAATTCCAATTCCATTTCGAAACGGCGCACCAAGGCTTCGTCTATCATCTGAATTTGATTGGTTGCAGCTATTAATACAGACCTATTGGGGAAATTATCTATCAGCTGAATAATCGAGTTCACTACCCGTTTCATCTCGGTACTGTCTTTGTTATCGTAATCCCGTATTTGACCCAAGGAATCAAATTCATCGAAGAATAAAACCGAACTTTCATATTGCACTTCCTTGAACAGTCCTTCAATATTCTTGGAGGTTTCCCCTAATTTGGAAGATACAATTCGGGAGAGATTGACAATGATTAGCTTTTTGTCCAGTTTTCTGGCAATCGCTTTGGCGGTCATTGTTTTACCACAGCCTGTTTTGCCGTGCAACAGTATTTTATTGACCACAGGCAACTCATATTGCTCCAAAACGGAACGAAACTGATATTCCTTCAAGAACTGATTAATCTGTTCGGAAACAGCGTCATTAAACACTACATCTTCAAGATGAACAATACTTCGGTCTGTAAAATATAATAAACTCAAGGGAAATGGATTTTTTAAAGATGCTTTTAATTTAAAGATCTAATCTTTTAGACCAATTTTTAGGAGAACGAGAAGTATGAAAAACACCAATAACAATAATTTTGCTTTTTTCAAATCTATAATGAATGCCGTAAGGGAATCGTGAAATGAACCTAACTTTTATATTTTTATATCTTTTTTGAAACGCATCTGGATTTCTCAAAATCGCATCGACTCCTGCTTCCAAACAAAGTTCGAAATCATAAGAAAGCCCTATTCTTTGCTCTTCATACCAAATAACAATATCTTCAATGTCGAATAATGCTTCTTTTACGAAATGAATTTTATACACTATCTAATAGATTTTAAATGGCTTTTAACTTCTTCCCAAGTATATAATTCCGTCTTTCCTTCTTCTAAATTCTTTATCCGAATATCTAATTCTCTTTTTACCTCATCAGAAATTTCCAAATCCTCTTTAGAAATACTATCCCACAATTGCTCAGCTAGAACAATTTTTTCTGCATTGCTGTATTTAGATAAATTTTTAATTTCCATAACCTACTATATTAGTATTGAATACTACAAATTTACACAAATTTAATTATGAAAACGAATGTCTTTTAGCCCCGATTGCAGTGGAAATCCTTTTATCTCGTTCCTTTAACGAGATAAAAGATTGAAACGAAAAGCGGGAAATAGCTCCTAAAAAAAAACAGCCATCATTACTGACAGCTGTTTCTCTTTATTCTTTAATCTATTTCCTGATTAAGATCCACACATTTCACAATCTTCTGGACCAGCATTTTTAGCTAATTCAATCATTGCTCTATATTCTTCGGTACTCATTGGAGTTGCATCTACTTCCACCGCCTCAAGAACTCTAGCTTGTGGTTTAGAATCTGGAATAACTTCCTCTTTTTTATCGTTGTTCAAAGTAAACTTAATCGCATCTACAGCTGCTTTGGTTCTCAAATAATACATTCCTGTTTTCAAACCAGATTGCCAAGCGTAGAAGTGCATTGAAGTCAATTTAGAATAATTGGCATCTTGCATAAACAAGTTCAATGATTGTGACTGATCCACAAAATATCCCCTTTGACGAGACATATCGATAATGTCTTTCATTGACATTTCCCAAACGGTTTTATATAATTCTTTCAAATCTTGAGGAATAATATCGATGTTTTGAACCGATCCGTTGTGACGCATTATTTCTTGTTTCAAATTTTCATTCCACAATCCTAATTTCACTAAATCATGTAACAAGTGTTTGTTCACCACAATAAATTCACCAGACAACACACGTCTTGTATAAATATTCGAAGTATATGGTTCGAATGCTTCGTTGTTACCCAAAATTTGAGAAGTCGAAGCTGTTGGCATTGGCGCAACCAATAATGAGTTACGAACACCATTTTTCATCACTTCTTTTCTAAGAGAAGCCCAGTCCCATCTTCCTGATAATTCTTCGTCTTTCATTCCCCACAAATTGTGTTGGAATTCTCCGTTTGACATTGGTGAACCTTTGAAAGTAGAATAAGGACCTTCCTCAATTGCCATTTCCATAGATGCGGTACAGGCAGCAAAGTAAAGGGTTTCGAATATCTCTTGGTTTAATGTTTTAGCCTCATCACTTGTAAAAGGCAAACGCAACATGATAAAAGCATCGGCAAGTCCTTGCACTCCAAGACCAATTGGTCTATGACGCATATTGGAATTTTCTGCCTCTTTTACAGGATAGTAATTTCTGTCGATTACTCTGTTCAAGTTACGAGTCACACGTTTAGTTACATCGTACAATAATTGGTGATTGAATTTTCCGTTTTCAACAAACATAGGCAAAGAAATAGAAGCCAAATTACAAACCGCAACCTCATCACTAGATGTGAATTCCATAATCTCGGTACATAAATTCGAAGAACGAATCGTACCTAGATTTTTTTGATTTGATTTTCTGTTGGCAGCATCTTTATACAACATATAAGGAGTTCCTGTCTCGATTTGTGATTCTAGAATTTTCTCCCACAATTCACGTGCTTTGATGGTTTTTCTACCTTTTCCTCTAAATTCATAATCGGTATATAAAGCTTCGAATTCTTCTCCATACACATCATACAAACCTGGACATTCGTTAGGACACATTAAAGTCCAAGTAGAATCTTCCTGTACACGTTTCATGAATAAATCAGAAGTCCACATCGCAAAGAACAAATCTCTTGCGCGCATTTCTTCTTTTCCTGTATTCTTTTTCAAATCCAAGAAATCAAAAATATCAGCATGCCAAGTTTCGATATAGATAGCAAAACTTCCTTTTCTTTTTCCACCACCTTGATCTACATAACGAGCAGTATCATTAAATACTCTCAACATTGGAACAATTCCGTTTGAAGTACCATTTGTACCACGAATATAAGAACCAGTCGCACGAACATTATGGATAGAAAGCCCAACTCCACCCGCTGATTGCGAGATTTTTGCTGTTTGTTTTAAAGTATCGTAAATACCGTCAATACTGTCATCTTGCATTGCCAAAAGGAAACAAGAAGACATTTGAGGTTTTGGTGTACCAGCATTGAACAAAGTAGGCGTTGCATGGGTAAAGAATTTCTTAGACATTAAGTCATAAGTCTCCATTACCGATTTCAAATCGTCTAGGTGAATCCCCACAGAAACACGCATCAACATATGTTGTGGACGTTCTACGATTTTTCCGTTTATTTTCAATAAATACGAACGTTCCAGTGTTTTAAAACCAAAATAATCGTAGTTAAAATCTCTGTTATAAATGATATGCGAATCCAAAAACTCTGCATTTTCCATAATCACTCTATGAACCTCTTCGGCCAATAAAGGTGATTCTTGGTTGGTTCTTGGATTAATGTAATGAAACATTTCATTCATCGTTTCTGAGAACGATTTTTTTGTATTTGAATGTAGATTTGATATGGCAATACGAGCAGCCAATTGTGCATAATCCGGGTGAGCAATAGTCATTGACGCAGCTGTTTCAGCAGCAAGATTATCAAGCTCAGATGTAGAAACCCCATCATACAAACCTTCAATAACTCGCATAGCAACTTTAACTGGATCAACCAATTCGTTCAAGCCGTAACATAACTTTTTGATTCTCTCTGTAATTTTATCAAACATTACAGGTTCCTTGTGACCGTCTCTTTTTACTACAAACATACTTTTATCAATTTTTAATTAATGAATTGTGATTTACGAACAGTAGGAATTCATAATCC
>DATEOV010000292.1:0-2742 GCA_035273645.1 Flavobacterium sp.
AGGTCTATACTTTAGATAAATGAAATAAATATTTATTGGTAAACACAACTTTATAATAAAACAATTATTAATCAAATAATTGCATAAAAAAATTATTGTCCCAAAATCATAATAATAATCAGAAATAAAATAATTTTCTAAAAAAATAGATTAAAATAAGCTTAACACTACAAAACAACACATATTATGTATTTTATCGATCAAAAAACAATTCACACCTATATGTTTGTTAATTTTGGTACGATTCTTGAATAACAGAAATACATATTTTCTGTTTTAACAAAAAAAGCAACAATGAATATTCTTCATAAAATAAATAAATGGATAATATGCCTAATCACAATAGGTAACTTTGCTTATAGTCAAGATCAAAATTCAGAATCGGTAGCTATATTAAAAATAAAACTTCAGAAAGCGACAGTTGACACAATCAAAATCAACATTCTAAACGAAATTTCCGCCACTTACAGATATTCCAATCCACAAGAAGGATTGAAATATGGTAAGAATGCATTATCGATATCCGAAAATTTAAATTGGAAAAAAGGTATAGCTGAAGCAAATGAAAATTTGGGAATTTGTAACCAAACTGCATCCAATTACACTGAAGCTATAAATCATTTACAGAAGGCGTTACAATTATATAAGCAAATGCCAAATCAATCGGCTGTTTCTGCTACTCTCAAAAATATTGCTCTCGTTTATTTAACCCAAAAAAAATACCCGGAAGCGCTTTCATATTTTAAAAAAACATTAAAAGTCAATCAATTAAACAACAATAAATTATCAATCGTTTATAGTTTAAATGATATTGCCAATATTTATTTCACTTTAAATAATAATTCAAAAGCGCTTGAATATTACAACCAATCCATCAAAATAAATCAAGAAATAAAAGATCATAATGGCCTAGCTTATTGCTACACACACATTGGCGAGATTTATTCAAATGAGAAAGACTATTCAAAAGCAGTAAGTTTTTTATCAATGGCTTTAAAGAAATACGATAAAAATCAAACCGAAAACATCGACAATACGCTTAAGCAATTGAGCCAAACTTATCTTTTGATGTCCAAGTCGGATACTATAAATAAAAGTAAATACATTGCGCTATCAAAGAGGGCTTTGGAACAAACATCATCAAAGCAACAACAATATTCACAATCTATAAATTCTTTAAAAGAATCACTAGAAAAAGCAACCGTAGACACTACAAGAATCAATATTCTAAACAGATTAGCCAGTAGTTATTTTTACACCAATCCAAAAGAAGGAATTCCTTATGGAGAAAGAGCTCTTAAACTGGCTACAAAAATAAACTGGAAAAAAGGAATTGCTTTATCATATAATCACCTTGGTGTATGCCAATGGGTGTTAACTGATTACAGCAAGGCCATCAACTATTTTTACCTGTCATTGTCATCATATGAAAAACTAAAAGACCAAAACGGTATTTCGGAAGCCTATAACAATTTAGGATTGGTATACGTTGAAATAGAAAAGCACGATCAAGCGTTTAAATACTTCAATAAGGCATTTGAAATAAATAAAAGAACTGGCAACAAAATATCGATGGTTTATAATTTGAATAATATTGCCGTAGCCTATTACAATCAAAAAAAATATGAAAAAGCTCTTGAATATTATAATAAATCAAAAGACCTAAATCTTTCCATGTATGATTTAAATGGTTTAGGATATTGTTATTCCAAAATTGGAAAAATATATTCTGATCAAAAAAATTATGCAAAGAGCTTGGAGTATTTCAAAAAAGCGCTAAACAGTTACGATAAAAGTCAAACTTATAACATTGGGAATAACTACGTAGAAATGGGAATTGCCTTTTATAAAATGGCTTTAGAAAATCCAAACAACAAAAAACAATTATTGGCACAATCCGTTCAATATCTTAATAATGCAGCGCATTTATTTACAAAAACGGGTATATTAGATCGATTAAGCATTTGTTATTTTGAACTTTATAAAACAAAAAAAGAACAAGGTAATTTCATCGAGGCTTTAAATTCTTTTGAAAAACACAACGCCATAAAAGATTCGCTATTTTCAAATGAAAGCCAAAACAAACTAACAAATCTCCAATCCAAACGGGAAATTGATTTAAGAGATAAGCAAATTGAAATCCAAAAACTTAAAATAAATAGTGACACTAGAAAAGTATATCTATTAGTAACTATTACAATCTCAATTGCAATACTTTTTATTTTATTTTTCTGGCTTTATATTTCCAAAAGAAATACAAACCAATTACTATTAAATAAAAACGAAGAAATATCAAGTGTCAATAAACAAAAGGACAAATTTTTCTCCATCATTGCACATGATTTGAGAGGACCTTTCAATGGATTTCTAGGACTGACAGAACTATTGGCTGAAGAAATTGATGATATGGATAAAGAAGAAATCCAATTTGCCGCAATCAACATGAGAAGTTCTGCTAACAATTTGAATCGTCTTTTGGAAAATTTACTGGAATGGTCTAGAATGGAACAGGGATTGATTCCATTTTCTCCACAAGAAAGTAATTTGGACGAAGTTGTAAAAGAATGTGTAGCACCACTTCAAGATACTGCCAACAAAAAAGTCATAACAATCGAAACTATTATAGACAAAAACCTTAAAGTTTTTGCAGATCATCACATTTTGCAATCCGTTATCCGAAACATTTTGTCTAATGCATTGAAATTTACCCCAAAAAAAGGAATGGTAAAAATACATGCCCTA
>DATEOV010000293.1:0-11710 GCA_035273645.1 Flavobacterium sp.
AAGAATTATTTGGTGCTGAGTATGCAAACGTACAACCTCACTCAGGTTCACAAGCGAATACAGCTGTATTTTTTGCTTGCTTGAAACCAGGTGACAAAATATTAGGTTTCGATTTATCTCACGGAGGACACTTAACTCACGGATCACCAGTAAACTTTTCTGGACGTTTGTACAACCCAGTTTTCTATGGTGTAGATCAAGAAACTGGTCGTTTGAACTATGATAAAATTCAAGAAATTGCTACTAAAGAACAACCAAAATTAATCATCGCAGGTGCTTCGGCTTACTCTCGTGATATGGATTTTGAGCGTTTTAGAGTAATCGCTGATAGTGTAGGTGCTATTTTAATGGCAGATATTTCTCATCCTGCTGGACTTATCGCCAAAGGTTTGATGAATGACCCAATTCCTCACTGTCATATTGTTACAACAACAACTCACAAAACATTGCGTGGACCTCGTGGAGGTTTGATCATGATGGGTAAAGATTTTGAAAACCCTTGGGGATTAACTACACCAAAAGGAGAAATCAGAATGATGTCTGCTTTATTGGATCTTGCCGTTTTCCCTGGAAATCAAGGTGGACCATTAATGCACATTATTGCTGCCAAAGCAGTAGCTTTTGGTGAAGCATTAAAAGATGAATTCTTTACTTATGCTATGCAATTGCAAAAAAATGCAAACGCAATGGCTGATGCTTTTGTAAAAAGAGGATATAATATTATTTCTGGAGGAACAGACAACCACATGATGTTGATTGACCTTAGAAATAAAGGAATTTCTGGAAAAGAAGCTGAAAATGCTTTGGTAAAAGCAGAAATTACAGTAAATAAAAATATGGTTCCATTTGATGATAAATCTCCATTTGTAACTTCAGGTATCCGTGTGGGAACTGCAGCAATCACTACTCGTGGTCTTGTTGAAGAAGATATGGAAACTATCGTTGATTTGATCGACAGAGTTTTGGTAGATCATACTAACGAAGATGTTATCGAAGAAGTAGCCAATGAAGTAAACGAAATGATGAGCGAAAGAGCTATTTTCGTATACTAATAATTAGGTCTTAAAGTTTTTAAAGTCGAAAGTCGAAAGTCTTTGATTAGAATTTAATATTCTGTCTTAGTTTTGGCTTTCGACTTTTAACTTTATGGCTTTCGACTTTATAACTTTTAGACTTTAAAAAAATGGGCGTATTACGATTACAACTGCCAACCGACCCAAGATGGGTAAATATTGTAGAAAAAAATATTGAGGAAATCTTGACTGATCATGCTTGGTGTGAACAAAAAGCAGCTACCAATGCAATTACAATTATCACCAATAACTCAGAGCATCAGGATTTGGTAAAGGATTTATTGGCTTTGGCCAAAGAAGAGATTGATCATTTTGAACAAGTGCACAATATCATTATCAAACGTGGATTGAAGCTAGGTCGTGAGCGCAAAGATGATTATGTAAATGAATTATATTTATATATGAAAAAAAGTGGTGACGGAAGCAGAGTTTCAGGTTTGGTGGAGCGTTTGTTGTTTTCGGCCATGATTGAAGCCAGAAGTTGTGAGCGTTTCAAAGTGCTTTCAGAAAATATTAAAGACAAAGAACTTGCTGTTTTCTATAGAGATTTGATGGAAAGCGAGGCGGGGCATTATACTACTTTTATCACTTATGCCCGAAAATATGGAGTAGGAATCGATGTTGAAAAACGTTGGAGAGAATGGTTGGAATATGAAGAATCGATCATTGCCAATTACGGCAAAGGTGAGACAATTCATGGATAGTTTTTTTGCATTGTATTAGTAATTAATGCATTGAATATAGTTTAAAGTTGCTTATTTGTGATGAATTTTTTATATTTATCGAAAACCAAATAAGTAATGCTATGAGATTCTACATAAATTATGATGTAAATATTGCTTGTAGAGTTATTTTGCAAGAGCAATTAGATTTGTTAAATATTAAATACAAACTGTTGCCCTTGGGGGGATTTGAAATAAGCAATACCGTTTCTGAAGAACGTTTGAATACGCTAAAAGAGAATCTTAGTAGGTATGCGATTGATTTAGTAGATGATCAAAAAAAACACCTTTTTCAGCAAATAAAAGAAACCATTGTTGAAATTGTATTTGATAAAGACAAATATCCGAATACTAATATTTCGTATTATCTTTCAGAAAAGTTTAATTTAAGTTATGGCCACTTGGCAAGTATATTTTCAGAATATACTTATACCACAATCGAAAATTTTATTATTATTCAAAAAATTGAAAAAGTCAAAAAGTTAATTATTGAAGAAAAATTAAACATGACTGAAATTTCATATGAACTGAATTATAGCAGTGTGGCACACTTATCCAGTCAATTTAAAAAAGTGACTGGTTTGACTCCAAGTATGTTTAAAAGAATTATTGAAAAGAGAAAACAATTGATCAATAATTAAATTTAATATTCAATCCAAGAGATCTATGACAAATGATTTAACACCTCTAAATATTTTTTTGGCAGATGATGATGAAGATGATCGCAACTTTTTTAGTGAGGCCATTGAAGATCTTAAAATGAAAAGCAAGCTTACATTATTCAATGATGGAAAAGACTTGATGGATTATTTATTTGATCATGATTCTAGTTTGCCCGATATTTTATTCCTCGACTTAAACATGCCTTATAAAAATGGATTGGATTGTCTAAAAGAAATTAGGGCTGATGATCGATTTAAGGATGTTTCTATAGCCATATATTCCACATCTTCATCTGAAGAGGATATTGAAAATACCTTTATCGAAGGAGCAAATATTTATATAAAAAAGCCAAATGATTTTTCAGAATTGAAAAAAGTCATCAAAGGCGTTTTTCATATGAATTGGCAATTTCACGTTTCAGGACTAAACAAGGAAACTTTTTTCTTTAGTATCTAATCGAAGTAGAAATGAGATTTTTTGGATTATATAATAACACTCAAGTATTTAAAATTGCTTTGATAGTGGCAATAGTCGTGATAGGCTATATTGCTAAAGTCTTTTATACTCAAATGCAAAAACTAGATACCTCGGTTGAATTAATTGCAACTTCAAATAAAACCCAATTTGAGTTGGAAAAACTCTTGTCTATAATGGGCACTTACGAAATGAGTCTGCGAAATTATATTATTACCAAAGATGAAACTTATTTGGAAGATCGTTTTTTTAATAAGGGAGAAATTGAGGGATGCATTAAGAATCTAAGAAAAATTGCTGGTAATAATTCAATTAAGATTAGAGATGTTGATAGTCTAAAGAATTTGATAGATTATAGATTTAAGCTTTTTAGAGATATTTTATTAATTCAAAAAAGCAAAAATAAGAACAGTCCCGAATTATATGTAAAACTCCTCGAAAGCAGTTCTTGTACAGAGAGTATGCACTCTTTTGTTTATAAAAGAATTAATGATGAAATAAGCAAGATTAAGCGCTATAATATAAACCATCAATTTGAGCTTAATGATTCTATAATAAGTGCTTTTCTGTTAGTTCTTCTGTCGTTAATGATATTATTATTGTCATTTAATAAAATGGACGCTGATATTGATGAACTTAAAAAGACAAATGATGAATTAAAATTCACAAACCTTTCGTTTAAAAATGCTGAAGAAATTGCTGGATTTGGCCACTGGAAATTTAATTTGGATAAGAATGTCTATTCATTTTCAGATAATTATTATCGACTGATGGGAGTAGAGCCAGATGCTTTTGAACCCAGTTTAGAAAATGCTACCAAATTTTTGCATCCGGACGATTATAATAGTGCAATTCAAATTCATAATCAATCCTTAATCGATCATTTACCCACTTCGACAGTTTTGCGCTATTTGTTGCAAGACGGAACTATAAAATACATTATGACCGTTGGTAGCTTTACCAGAAATAGTAGTGGTGATTTGATTAAAATGGGGGTTAATTATGATATTACTGCACAGTATAAAAAAACACTAGAGATAGAGGAAAGCAATAAACAATTAAAGGCTATTAATGCAGATCTTGAATCGTTTAATAGTATAGTAAGTCATGATCTTCAAGAACCACTTCGTAAAATTCAAATGTTTGTTTCCAGAATTGAAGAAAAGGAGCAAGACTCGCTTACAAGCAGTGGTAAAGAATATTTTGCAAAAATTCGTTTGGCGGCCAATAAGATGCAAACACTATTAATCGATTTACTAAATTATTCCAGAGTAGTAAAAGGAGATAATATTTTTGTAAAACTGAATTTAAAAGAATTAGTTGAGCAATGTATTCAAGATTTATCAGTAAGTATTGAAGAAAAAAAAGCTGAAATTGAAGTTCTGGACCTACCAGAAATTAATGGAATAGGATTTCAAATAGAACAGTTGTTTGTGAATTTAATTTCGAATTCACTTAAGTACAGTAAAGAGAATATACCTCCAAAAATTTCTATCAAATCTGAAAAAATCACTAAAAAAGAAATGTATAATGATAAAATTATTTCTAATTCGGAATACCATAAAATAATAATTTCCGATAATGGAATTGGTTTTAAACAAGAATATGCGAATAAAATATTTCTGATATTTAAACGATTAGAAACCGATCCTAAATATACTGGTACAGGAATTGGTTTGGCAATTTGTAAAAAGATTGTTGAGAACCATAATGGATTTATAAAAGTAAAATCCAAACTTGATACTGGCACCAAATTCTCAATTTTTTTTCCTAAATAAATTAAAAAATAATGATTACAATAAATGAAGCTTCGATTGTCGATTTTGTGACAATTCAAAATATTGCGCATCAAACTTGGCCTATTGCCTATGGAGAAATTCTTTCGAAAGCACAATTGGATTATATGCTGGATGCCTTTTATAATGAAGAAGCATTAAAAGATAGTGTTGCCAATAAAGGGCATCATTTTATATTAGCCAATGAAGGTGAGGATACTTTAGGTTTTGCTTCCTATGAGCATCATTACAACCAAAAACAACAAACAAAAATTCATAAGATTTATATTTTGCCAAAAACACAAGGCAAAGGAATTGGCAAAAAACTAATTGATTTTATTGAAAAGGTTGCAAAAGAAAACGATTCGAATGCACTTTCATTAAATGTAAACCGATTTAATAAAGCATTACACTTCTATCAAAAATTAGGTTTTGAAATCGTAGAAGAAGTTAATATAGAATTGGATCACGGCTACCTAATGGAGGATTATGTGTTGGAGAAACCAATTCATTAAAAATACTGTTTTTCTTTTTTAGATGATTACAAAAAGGCACAATGTTAACTCTTAGCCCCGATTAAAGTGAAAATCCTTTTTGTCTCGTCCTAAGACGAGACAAAAAGATTGTAACGAAAAGCGGGACGATGTTGCCCAAAAAGGCCTAATCTTTCTGCTCCAAAATAAATAGTAGAATTCATTTTTTTAGAAATATACACTAAAACCGAAGCCAACAAGCCTCGGTTTTTTTGTGCTTTTATATTTTTGAAACAAAGAATGGTATTTTTTGTGTTATGTTAAAAAATGTTATTTAACATGTTGAAGTACAGTAAAATAATTAATTTTAATGTTCTGTTTTATTGACGAAAATAATTAAAAACCTAAAAAATTGACACATGGAAACATCACACATTTATCCGGGAGCTTACTCATTGAATGCCTACATAACAATCGATGGGTGCAGTGACGCAATAGAGTTTTATAAAAAAGCTTTTGGCGCAACAGAAAAAGGTCGATTACTGATGCCTGATGGCAAAATTGGTCATGCTGAAATAGATATCGAAGGTACCTTGCTAATGATGGCCGACGAGAATGCCGATTGGGGAACCAAAGGGCCTTTGAGTTTAGGCGGAAATCCAATGTCTTTTGGGTTGTATGTAAAAGATGCCGATACCGCATTTCAGAGAGCAATCGATGCCGGAGGAACTTCGGTTATGCCAGTAGATGATATGTTTTATGGTGATCGAGTAGGCCAGGTAATGGATCCATTTGGCTATAAGTGGATGATAGCGACGCATAAAGAAGACATGAGTTATGATGAAATGCAAAGACGATTTGATAAAATGTTATGTGAATAAAAAAGTGATGGCTTCAAGAAAATTGTTCTACAAATTTTGCGTTGCGACATTTTTTTGAAGTCATTAAATAAAAAATAAATCGTGTATTTTTAGTGTTAAATGTCTATTTATGAGCGACTTAAATTCGTAACTTTACTAGGAGTAGTATGATGTTGAATTGTTGTTTTTAACTTAAAAATTTAATATTATGAAATCGCCATTAGCAACAAGTTTGCGTAAGCAGATACCAACAAATAAAAGGCGATAACATATATGACATATAACAAATAAATTTACATATATGAAATCACAAATTGCAATTTATGACACCCATGAAAAAGCGGTTAATGCCATCAAAATGTTGAACCAAAAAGATTTTCCAATGGAGAATGTCTCGCTATTAGGCAAGGCAGAAGTAATTGAAGATCATATTCATATAAAATCATTGGATACCATAAAAAAAGCTCCTGCATTAGTTGGCATGGGAGCAGGTACATTGATAGGACTACTATCAGGTATTGGTGTTTTTGCCATTCCAGGTTTTGGATTTTTGTATGGAGCAGGTGCGCTTGTAGGAATCATTGCAGGACTTGATTTGGGTTTGGTTGCCGGTGGTTTTATTTCACTTTTGACCTTTACAGGAATAAAAGAAGAAGAAGTGGTTAAATGTGAGGAACATCTCAGAGAAGGAAAATTTATGGTAATCGTAAAGGGAGCTAAAGAAGAGATTGAAAGAGCCAAACACATTTTGCATACCGAAGGAAACCACCTTGAGTTTATCAGTTAAGAGTTTTGAAGTGAATTACTTATTTTGATTCAGTTCTTTTAGCTGACGGGGACTTTTTTTTCTTTTTTCAAAAAGAATTACTTCACGATGATATCATGTTTATATAGCAAACCTTTAAGACCTTCCAATGAAAAAACTGCTTTCTTTAATTTGGTAGTTTTTGGGTCAATGGTGTAATTGTGACTGGTTTTAAAATTAGCTTTGTTTGCAATGGCTTTGGCAAATTCGGCACGGTATAAATCGCAATTTTCAAATAGTGCTTCGGTCAAATCAGTAGCCATAAAATCAACCGCAATCAAACTACAATTGATAAACGGAGTTCCTTTTATTTTCAGGGTATAGAATTTAGAAAAATCCAAAATGCAATTATTAAAGCGAACTTCAAAAATGAGTTTGTTGCACATCGCAAAATTAACCTCTTTGATTTCACATCGATTGAATGTCACAGTTCTCAAAGCAACATGATTGATTTTTCCTTGGCTAAAAATACAATCATTAAAAACACAATCAATGAAAGTAACATCCATAAAATTGCAGGCAGAAAACGTACAGTTATTAAAAGTACAACATTCAAACTCCTTAAAACTGACTTCATCCACGCCATAAGTGTGGTTGTTGTATTCGATATCTAGGAAATATTCTGGCATCAAAGAATTTTAAGCTTTCGGCAAAGAAACGAATTTCTATTTCTTAAATGAATAGCTTTATGGTAAAATGCTTTTTAGTTAAATTTCCGAATGGCTATATTTGATCTTTATTGATTAATTTTCTCTAATAGAAAAGACTTTTTTACACTATTTGCTGCAATAAACACACATGTCAACATAAGTATGGAGCCAGCCAAAAATGGTGCTCCAGCAAATTGAATTGGGGCAGCTGGGCTTGTAAACAAAGTAAATATATTTGTCATTAATAGCGGTCCAAGTATAGATGTTACACTCATTAAGCTTGTTAAAGATCCCTGTAATTCCCCTTGCTCATTTTGAGGTACATTTTTGGAAATAATTGATTGTAGTGATGGTCCAGTTATGCCACCTAAACAATAAGGAATTAAAAAGACAAACATCATCCAGCTTTGAGACGCAAAAGCAAACAATATAAGTGACAATGTGTATAGAACTAATCCAAGAAGAATGCATTTTTCATTTCCTATTTTAGGATTAATAATTCGTATCAAACCTCCTTGAACGATGACAACCATTATACCAGCCACTGTTAGTGAAAGACCGATAAGGGCATTGCTCCAGCCAAACTTTTCAATATTAAAAAAAGTCCAAGTACTCATTACGGCATGATCGGCTGTATAAAGTAATATAAAAGTAATGATTAGCCCGCCCGAAATACTTTTGTGTTTTTTTAATTGCAATAAAGAACCTAATGGATTGGCTCTTTTCCATTCAAATGGGCGTCTGTTTTCTAAGGATAGCGATTCCGGTAAAACAAAATAACCATAGATCACATTCATGAATGTCAAAATTGCTGCAGCAATAAACGGAACTCTTGAACCGAACTCACTCAATACACCACCAAGCACGGGACCAATTATGTATCCTAATCCAAAAGCAGCTCCGATCATTCCAAAATGTTTTGCCCTATTTTCATCTGTACTTATATCTGCAATGTAAGCGGTAGCAGTTGTAAAACTTGCTCCAAACATTCCGGCAATAACCCTACCCAGAAATAACCACCATATTGTTGGTGCTAACCAAAGAAAAATATAATCTATTCCAAAGCCTAATAATGACAATAGTAGAACAGGTCTTCGTCCATATTTATCACTCAAATTACCAACTATCGGGGCACAAATAAATTGCATAAAAGCATAAGCAAAAAGCAACAAACCACTCCATTGCGAAGCCTGACTTATATTTCCGCCGATAAGTTGCTCAATTAATCTTGGTAATACGGGACCAACTATACTTAGACCGATAACATCCAGTAATAATGTAATGAAAATAAATCGCAATGCTGATTTTTTGTTGGAAATCATAGATTCCTATTTTTTAATTAAATAGAATGTGAAAATAACTTTTTTTTAGAGACATGTGTTAAAAAATATAAGAATTTTAGGAGCAAAACATTTTGTAATCAACAACAGTTGTCCCGCTGTCCATTATATCTTTTTATAAGGTTAAGAAAAATAACCTTATAAAAAGGATGCCATTTCCATCGGGGCTAGGCGAGAGGTATCGTTCAATAATTAAAAGCCCTAAACATTTTAAAACGTTTAGGGCTTTTTGTGAGTTTTATGGACAATCATAGATCACATATGATTGATGTTTTAGATTAGCGCATTGCAAACCTCAATTTAAGTCCATAAGACATCAATTTCATATCCTCGGCATACGGCGAATCAAATAGGCTGTTGAACTGTAATTCAACAGGCATTTCAGCGTTGTATTGAACTAGATTTTTATTTTCATTTTTATCATAAATATTATTTAATCCGTAGTCCAGATAAGCACCAAGATAGATTGAATTTTTTTCTCCTATGTGTTGTTTAAAACCAGTTTCAAAAGTGAATGAATAAGATACTTCGGTATTAAAGTCCTGTTTATTTGCTTTTAGATTATCTGTACTTGCAAATCCTGCAAAAGCTGGTCCAAATAATTCAATATTGTATTGCGGATAATAGCCGCTCGTGGTAAGATTTTGCATACTTGTTTCATAAGTTCCGTTTGTTGCAAATCCTATTTTGGCGCCCGCTGCAAGATATAATTTTGAAGTTCCCGGAGTTTCAAATTGAATGCCAATTGGGATATTAATATACCCTAATTCTTGTTCTTCTCTCAAATTCGTTGCTTTATATCTAAATTGAAACGATTCATTTTCAGAATCCGTAGTCATATATTGTCCCGCCAAAGACTGATATTTTACAGTAGAACTGTATGTTTGGTATTCTATGCCTGCACCTACGCTAAAACCTTCGTTTAGATAATACGAATAGCGGAAACCGGCACTAAAACCATTTCCTGGTACCAAATCTCCCGATGTTTTATAATCCATATAGGAACCTGGACCACCAACGGCAACTGAAAATTCGTGTTTTTTTTCCTGGCTGTAACTAGCAAAGCAAATTCCTAGAAATGCCATGATCGTTAATATGGAGCGTATGTAATTTGTTATATATTTTTTCATCTTAAAATTATTTTATGCCAGTACTATCCTAAAATAGTACTGACAGAATTTATTTATTTTACAATTACTTTTAGTGATTTTTTGATATTTGGTGTTTCAATAACCACAATATACATATTACCGTCTGCTGTTTCGGGTAATTTTATCTCTGTTTTAGATGTAGATGACTGTATTGTTTTTACTAATTTACCAGAAACAGAATAAAGATTTATTTGCATTTTTTCCAGTTCGTTTGCAGGAAAATCAGCGTCAACTGTAATAATCTTTCCTGCCTCGGTTGGGTTTGGATAAAGCTTTGCCTGAAGTGAGTTTTGCAGCTCAATTTGAGTGGAACAAGTTTGCAGTATTTTTCCATCTTTAGTAGTTAATTTTACCTTGTAAATAGCCGAAGGGTCTAATGCGTCACTAATGTTATTTCCAGCAGAATAGTATTGTCCGGTTCCAATTGATTCACCGTTTTTAAACCATTCGTAAGCAATAAACTCGTAACCACCATTGGTTTGAGGGTTGTTATTTACAAGGAGGACATTATTAAATTTCTGTTTAACTATGTCAAAGAAATTAAAAGGCTTTTCTACTACTATAGTGTAATTATCTGTAGTAGCTCCATCTTCTGAAATAATAATAATATTTTGCGTATAAATTCCTGGTTTAGGCGAAGCAATAATAAAATTAGGAGAAGGATTAATTGTAGCATTGGTTTCATTCAAAACAGAAAGATTAAGATCACTTTCGCCACATTCCATCAAATAATTTATTTGCTTCGGAGGGTTTTCATAGGTTGTATTACCAATAGTAATTTGACTAACAGCAATACTATTGTTATTAATTGTCAGAATTTGTGAAATATTTTCTGCAGCTAAATAATTGTCATTACCATCTTGATGGGCAGTGATTACTAATTGTCCTGCTCTGTACATAGTAACCAAACCACTTGTAGTAACATTTGCAGCTGGTAGGGCAGATGTATATGTAAACGAGTAACTCACTGGTAAACCAGAACTTGCAGTAGCTTCTAAATTGAAATTGTTATTAGTTCCAAGATTTTTTACAGGCAAAGCGTCAAAAGTAATTTGTTGCGGAGCTTTTTTAATATCAAGTTTTGCTGTTAAAACAATCGATGGGCAATTTGGTGTACTTGCTGATGGTGATACTGTTGCAATAACTGTATAATTACCTGCATTAATGGCTCCGTTTAAAGTTACTGCTGCTGGTGTTATAGCATAAGTTACTTGAGTTCCAGTAGGAAGGTTTTCAACTTGAAGTGCATGAAGATTTCCATCAAAAGTGTATTCAGCATCACTAAAAGTCACCGTTTCAATAGGAGAAGAGATTACGTTTACATTTTGCGTTTGAGTGGAGCTATTTCCATTTCCGTCATCATATGTCCAGGTAATGGTATAATTTCCTTGAACCGAATAGGTCAACGGATCCGATGTGGTACCCGTAATTGTTCCTGCACAGTTGTCGGTTGCCGTTGGAGCTGTAATCATTCCTAAAGTTACGGCACATGATGCCGTTACATCTGGAAGATTCGTTACATCGGCCACAGGCAAGGTTGCATCTTGCACGATTACATTTTGCGTTTGATTAGCAGTATTGCCATTTCCGTCATCATATGTCCATGTAATGCTATAATTTCCTTGAGCCGAATAGGTCAACGGATCCGATGTGGTACCCGTAATTGTTCCTGCACAGTTGTCGGTTGCCGTAGGGGCAACAATCATACCTGTAGTTACACCACA
>DATEOV010000294.1:0-2953 GCA_035273645.1 Flavobacterium sp.
TATGCTTTTCGCTTTTGACCAAGAGCAGGAATGGGTAACGGCTATGAAAAAAATTCCAGATCCTGAATTTAAAGTAATCCGCATGAACGCTTCATTATACACTTTTGCGGATGATACTGAATTAGAATATGTGAATGAAAATATTGTAATAAACAATAAAAGTTATCATATTTTCAAAAAACAAATCAAGGACAATATCCTTAATTTGTATTATCTCCCTAATGTTAATTCTTCCTTGTCTACACAAGAAATCGAAAACATAGTCGATATGCAACTTTTCAATTCTAACAATGAAAACAAAGGTTCTTCAAAAAAAATCGTCAAAACATTTACTGTAGATTATTTTATACAATATCCAGAATCTATTACAATCATCAATACTACTGACTTCGAATCAATCCCTTTAATTTCTTTTTCAAATGAGAAATTACACGCTGGATTTGTGCCTTCTTTTTACTCTCCACCAGACTTCGTTTAGTTTTTTATTATTCATAGAAAAAACTAAGACTATTATCATTTTTTGATACTACCTATTATTTGTATTTATTGTAAGTACCTTCAAGATCAATCATCAATTGTGATGAATGAAATAATTTTGAATGGGCATATCTTAAAATATTTGAATAGTTGTATTTAAACAATTTACATTCTACTCTTTAGGATTTAATTGTTATCAAATTTACAGTCTCCCCTTTTTTCTTTCAACTAAAAAATCAAAAAAACCTATCAGCTTGTGCTAAAATTAATTTTAGCTTGTGAAAACATTTTTATTTAAAACAAATCTGTCTTAAAAATCTAGTAGGCCTAAAACTAAACCCGTAAAACCAAAATTTTGAAAAAATCAAACTCTACTCTATATATAACATTTACAATAATAGTATCATTTTTTATAAACTTTCAAACTCAAAAAATCAATGCTCAAGGATGTGTAGCAGTTCGACAAATGGGAGGACTCAACATGACTTTGACCAACTCTTATAATTTAAACAAGGGTGATTTTCAAGTAGGTGGGAATTATCGCTATTTTCACTCCTGGAGGCATTTTGTAGGTAAAGAGGAACAACCACAAAGACAAACCACTGGAGGCGGACTAGACGAAAACGGAAACGAACGTGGTAATGCCGTAAACATCTATTCGCACGCTATTGATTTAAACATTTCTTACGGCCTAACAGACAGAATTCAATTGAACGCTACATTACCTTATGTCAACAATGAACGTTCTCAGGTTTTAAGACAAAATCCAACAACTAAAAACTATCGCTATAGCGTATATGCAGATGGCATTGCTGATATCCGTTTGAGTGCTAATTATTGGATATTTGATCCAACAAAAATGCCAAAAGGAAACATCATGGTGGGTTTAGGAGTAAAACTAAACAATGGTAGCCATGACGAAATGGATGATGCACCACAAACAGATGGAACTGTAAAAAGCGTAGTAATGGACCAAGCCATTCAACCTGGAGATGGCGGACTAGGAATTACAACCGAACTTCAAGTTTTCAGAAAACTAACAGAGCGCCTTTATGGTTTTGCCAATGGATATTATTTATTCAATCCAAAAGAGTCCAATGGCACTTTCAAATCGGCTCCAAAACCAGGTTTGGAAGGATATGAAATATATGCCTGTCCTGATCAATATTTTGGACGTGCTGGTTTAATGGTTGCTGTAGATAAAAACCAGAATTTCAATGTTTCTCTAGCGGGACGTGTCGAGGGAATCCCTGCCTATGATGCCTTTGGAGGGCAAGTTGCCTATCGTCGCCCTGGCTATGTAGTTGCAGTAGAATATGGTTTTGCATACACGCTAGGTCATCATGGTTTTAGCTTATTCATTCCTTACAACATTGTAAAAAATCGTATTCAAAGTGCAGCAGATATTGCCTCACAAGATTTGCAAAACTCAACAATAACCGACCCAAGCAAATACGTTCATGTACAAGGTGACGCTGCTTTTGCCGATTATTCTTTTAATGTAGGCTATTATTATCGTTTTGGGCTTGGAAAGAAAAAACATGTATCAGTTAATTTATAAGACTTAAAAAAGAAATAAAAACATGAAGAAAATTTATTTAGGTTGTTTTTTACTCGGCACTTTTTTTGCAAATGCACAAACAGAAATTGACGCCATTATGATGAGCAAAAACCGATTCTGTGTTGGATCTGTTTACCAATACAGCAGTTGGGATAAGTATTGGGAGGGAGCCAACAAAAGAGAAAATTTGAATTTGGGTACAGTTTCTACTCAATCCATTGGAGTAATGGGCAACTATGGAATTACAGACAAAATCAATGTTCTTTTTAATATTCCCTATGTAATGACAAATGCTTCGGCAGGAACAATGAAAGGTCAGGAAGGTTTTCAAGACCTATCACTAACCGTAAAATACATGCCTTTTGAAAAGAAAATTAAAAATGCAACTTATTCATTATATGCTCTTGGAGGTTATTCTACTCCAGTTTCTAATTATCTCGTTGATTATTTGCCGTTAAGTCTTGGATTAGGTAGTCAGGTAGCTACGTTTCGATTGATGGGGGATTATCAACTAGGAAAATTTTTCGCCACTCTTTCTGGTGCTTACTTATTTAGAAGCAATGTCACTATCGAAAGAAACTCTTATTTCACTGATGAAATGCACTACACCAATGAAGTGGACATGCCTAATGTCATCGACATAAACTGTAGAATCGGTTACCGATCTGATAGATTAATTGCAGAGGCAATAATTGACAATTGGGTTACACAATCCGGTGGTTTTGATATTACACAAAACAATATGCCGTTTCCAAGCAATACCATGAATGCTTTACGATTGGGAACCAACATAAAATACACTTTAAAAAAGATTCCAGAACTAGCCTTTATTGGAGGAACCGATTATGTGATTGACGGTAGAAACGTAGGTCAATCAACCAATTTTTATGGAGGTGCATTTTATGTAATCAACTT
>DATEOV010000295.1:0-3713 GCA_035273645.1 Flavobacterium sp.
AATAAACTGAAGTTAATGATGTGTAATGGATGTTGTATAAAGAAGAAAACTTCTGCAGAGCGTTTTATTGTAATGATTTAAAAATATAAGAGAAAAGTCCTCTGTTAACAAATAGGATTTTGGTTTTAAACAAATAAGTAAAGAGATGAAAACGATAGGGAATAAAATGATAATGTGTTGTATGATGTGTATGTGCATCCCAATTCCCTATTGCCAAAAGTGAAGGATTTAATCCTTGGTATAGTCAAAGCTATAAACCCTTTTGGTAAATCATCCAAAAGGGTTTTTTTATTTCCAGAATTTATTCAAAATATAAAGCAAAATCATTAAAACTAATAATATAACATTTAAAAACTTAAAATCATGAGCACACAAAAATTTGCAACAAACGCATTACACGCAGGACACGACGTAACTAAAAATGGTGGAACCAGAGCTGTTCCAATTTATCAAACCACTTCGTATGTATTTAATAATTCAGACCATGCAGCCAATTTATTTGGTCTTGCCGAGGCCGGTTATATTTACACCAGATTAAATAATCCAACCAATGATATTCTGGAACAGCGATTGGCAACTCTGGAAGGAGGAATTGGAGCAGTAGTTACCGCTTCTGGAGCATCGGCAATTTCGACAGCATTATTAGTATTACTTAAAGCTGGTGATCATATCGTAGCTTCCAACAGTTTATATGGAGGGACTTATAATTTATTAAAAGTGACATTACCTAGATTGGGCATCACAACCACATTTGTTGATCCAACAAATCCTGAAAATTTCACTAAAGCAGCCAAGGAAAATACAAGAGCTTTCTTTGTAGAAAGTTTGGGAAATCCAAAATTAGATGTATTGAATTTAAAAGCAATTTCGGATGAAGCCAAAGCTTTTAAAGTTCCTTTTATAGTTGATAATACTGTTGCTTCTCCTTATTTACTGAATCCAATTGAGTATGGTGCGGATATAGTAATTCATTCTTTGACCAAATACATTTCCGGAAATGGGACTTCCTTAGGTGGAGTAATCATTGATGCAGGGAAATTTGATTGGAGCAACGGGAAATTTCCTGAATTCACAGAACCTTCTGTTGGTTATCACGGCTTGGTGTACCACGAAGCATTAGGAAATGCAGCTTTTATAGCAAAAGCACGTATTGAAGGATTGCGCGATTTTGGGGCAGCTTTGAGTCCGTTTAATGCTTTTCAAATCATACAGGGTTTAGAAACCTTAGAAATTCGTATCAGAAGACATAGTGAGAATGCTTTGGCATTAGCCCAATGGCTGGAACTTCAGGACGAAGTTGCCTGGGTGAACTATCCAGGATTGAAATCGAGTAAATATTATGTTTTGGTACAAAAATATTTGCCAAAAGGACAAAGTGGAGTGGTGACTTTTGGACTAAAAGCTGGTTTTGAGGCTGCAAAAAAAGTGGCGGATAACACCAAGTTGTTTTCCATATTGGCCAATATCGGAGATACCAAATCTTTGATTATTCATCCTGCCAGCACCACGCATCAGCAGTTGTCCGACGAGGAACAAATTGCAACCGGAGTAACAAAAGATTTAATTCGACTTTCTGTTGGATTAGAAGATATTGAGGATTTAAAAGCAGATTTGAAAGCTGTTTTTGAAACCATAAAAACCCCTCAATTTGTATAAGAAAGTGTTAGTTTTTGTTAGGTAAAACTGTCTTAGTTATTGATTATAGTCTAAGGCAGTTTTTAAAAAAAATAACTTTAAAAAGTATTTGAAATGGAAAATTTAGAAAAAATAGATCTCTTTAATTTTGATTTAGAAATAGGAAAACAGAAGGCTTATCTTCCTTTGTTTTATCAAGTTTTTGGTAAACCATTAGGCAGTGCGCCGGTTGTAGTGGTGAATCATTCTTTAACTGGAAATTCTACTGTTACAGGGGAAAAAGGATGGTGGAGTGGAATCGTTGGTCAAAAAAAAGCTGTTGATACCGATTATTTTACAGTTATCGCCTTTAATATCCCAGGAAATGGATTTGACGATAACGTTGATAATTTGATTGATAATTACCGGGATTATAGTATTCGTGACATTGCGCGAATCTTTTGGGAAGGATTATTTTTCTTAAAAGTTCAAAATGTTTATGCAGTAATTGGAGGAAGTTTAGGAGGTGCAATAACATGGGAAATGGGCGCATTACAGCCCGATAGAATTGATAATTTGATTCCGATAGCGACAGATTGGAAAGCTACCGATTGGGTTATTGCCAATGTTTTGATTCAAGACCAAATTCTAAATCATTCAGATGATCCAATTGTGGATGCCCGTTTGCATGCCACATTATTGTATAGAACACCGGAATATGTGAATCAAAGATTTAAGAGAAGTAAACTGGACGAATTATCGGTTTTGCAGATTGAAAATTGGTTATTGGATCATGGTTTTAAATTAAAAAACAGGTATCGATTGGCTGCTTATAAACTGATGAATCATTTACTCAAAACAATTGATATTACCAGAAACAGACCCGATTTCCTAACAGTGGCTAATGCAATTGAGGCCAATATTCATCTTATTACTGTTGATACGGATTATTTGTTTATTGCCGAAGAAACGCGTAAAACCTACAGGGAATTGACTAATAAGAAACAAAATGTGTTTTATCACCAAATTCAATCCATTCACGGGCACGATGCTTATCTAATAGAATTCAATCAATTATCCGATATTCTGAGACCTGTTTTTAACCTTCATAAAGAACAAAGATATGTCAGCGCTTAGAATAAATGTTATCCTTTTTGGAATTGGAAATATAGGAAGTGCGTTAATTAATCAAGTACTGGAGAGTCAGCAATTCTTTCTGGAAAAAAGAAATATTGATTTGCGCTTTCCTATAATAACCAACTCTAGTTTGGCTTTTTTTGAAAAAGAAGGAGTCAAAAATGTTTGGGAGGCTAATTTTAACCAATTGGCAATTCCTTTCACAATAGATGATATTATTGAGTTTGTCAAAAATCAAGGGTTTGAGAATGTAATAGCTGTAGATGCAACCGCAAGTTCGGAGTTGGTGAAACATTATATTCCTTTGATTCAAAATGGATTTGACATTGTTGCTGCCAATCAAAAAGCAAATGTATTGCATATTGATTTTTATAAAGAAATACGAAGAAATCTAAAGAAGTTCGATAAGACATTTTTGTATGAGACCAATATTGGGGCAGGAATTCCAGTCTTGCAGTTAATTAGTGATTTGTATTATTCGGGAGAAAAAATAACTAAAATCAGAGGTGTTTTTTCAGATTCATTAAGTTATATTTTTAATAGGTTTTCATCTGAAGATGTTCCTTTTTCAAAAATTCTGAATGATGCTGAAAAAAGAGGCTTGCTAAAAAAAGATTTTAGCGATGAGCTTTCGGGTGCTGAAGTTGCAAAGAAATTGCTTGTTTTGGCTAGAGAATTAGGAAAAAATGCAGAGTTTTTAGATATAAAAATAAATTCGCTTTTATATAATGATATAGAAGGAGCAAATCTCAAATCTAAATTTTTTTACGATGCAGCAGTACTTGATAAATATCTTGAAATTGCAAAAATCACTCAGGTAAAAAATGAAGTGTTGCGGTATGTAGGTGAGATTTCTATTCCTGATGATAAATTGGAAGTTAAGTTGATCTCAGAACCAATTACTTCGGCGATTGGACAATTGAAAGGATCGGAGACTGTTTTTGAAATCTATACTGAATCTC
>DATEOV010000296.1:0-4923 GCA_035273645.1 Flavobacterium sp.
AAAATTTAGCTTTTAAATTTTAGTTCTTAGTAGGAATGTCTTATTTTTGCATCCCAATCCCAAGGGGGCGCAAATTTGTGATGAGGAAAGCTATTTTGCGTTACTAGATCGTGATTGATAAAACAATAACACTTAAGCAAAAGAATTATTTCAGATGAAAGAAGTTACAAAAGAAGTTTATTTAAAGTGGTATGAAGACATGTTACTTTGGAGAAAGTTTGAAGACAAACTTGCGGCATTATACATTCAACAAAAAGTTAGAGGTTTTCTACACTTATATAATGGTCAAGAAGCAGTATTAGCAGGTGCTTTACATGCTATGGATTTGACAAAAGACAAAATGATTACTGCCTATAGAAATCACGTTCAGCCAATTGGTATGGGTGTAGACCCTAGACGTGTAATGGCTGAACTTTTAGGAAAAGCCACTGGAACATCAAAAGGAATGGGTGGATCAATGCATATTTTCTCAAAAGAACACCGTTTTTATGGTGGACATGGAATTGTTGGTGGCCAAATCCCATTGGGAGCTGGCTTAGCATTTGGAGACAAATACAATGGAACTGGTGGAGTTACTATGACTTACTTTGGAGATGGAGCTGCACGTCAAGGTTCATTGCACGAAGCTTTCAACATGGCAATGTTATGGAAACTTCCTGTAGTTTTCATAGTAGAAAATAATGGATATGCAATGGGAACTTCTGTTGAAAGAACAGCAAACCATACTGATATTTGGAAACTAGGATTAGGATACGAAATGCCATGCGGACCAGTTGATGGAATGAATCCTGTAAAAGTTGCTGAAGCAATGACCGAAGCAATAGACAGAGCAAGACGTGGTGACGGACCTACTTTCCTTGAAATGAAAACATATCGTTACAGAGGACACTCAATGTCTGATGCACAATTGTACCGCTCTAAAGAAGAGGTTGAAGAATACAAAAAAATAGATCCAATCACCCAAGTTTTGGATGTGATTTTAGATCAAAAATATGCTACAGAAGAAGAAATCGAAGTAATTGATCAAAGAGTAAAAGATTTAGTTGAAGAATGTGTTCAATTTGCTGAAGAATCTCCTTACCCAGAAATCCAACAATTATACGACGTAGTGTACGACCAAGAAAACTATCCATTCACACCTCATAAATTATAAATCAATTATGGCAACAATTGTAACAATGCCTCGCTTGAGCGATACTATGACAGAAGGAACGGTAGCGGCTTGGCTTAAAAAAGTAGGGGACAAAATAAGCGAAGGCGATATCTTAGCTGAAATTGAAACCGACAAAGCAACAATGGAATTTGAATCCTTCAACGAAGGAACTCTTTTATATATTGGAATCCCAGAAGGAGAAACTGCGCCGGTAGATTCTTTATTGGCAATCATCGGAAACGAAGGTGAGGACGTAACAGCTTTGATTGCTGGAGGTTCTGCAGCGCCAGCTGCAGCAGAATCAGCACCTGTTGCTACTGAAACAAAAACTACTGAAGCTCCAACGGCCGCTCCAGCAGCAGATTTACCTAAAGGAGTTATCGTAGTAACGATGCCTCGCTTGAGTGATACAATGACCGAAGGAACAGTCGCTACTTGGTTGAAAAAAGTAGGCGATAAAGTTGTTGAAGGCGATATCCTTGCTGAAATCGAAACAGACAAAGCTACAATGGAATTCGAATCTTTCAATGAAGGAACTTTATTGTTCATTGGAATCCAAGAAGGTTATACAGCTCCAGTAGATAGTCTTTTGGCTATCATAGGACCTGCAGGAACAGATATTAGCGGAATCGCAGAAAACTATAAAGCGGGCGGAGCTGCTCCAACAGCTGCTGTAACAAAAGAAGAAGCTAAAGCTACTTCATCTGAAGCTGCAGAAGTAATTGAAACAGTAAGCGATGGAAAAAGAATTTTGGCATCACCATTAGCTAAAAAAATAGCAAGTGACAAAGGAATTCAATTAACACAAGTAAAAGGAACAGGTGAAAATGGTCGTATCGTAAAAAGCGATATCGAAAACTTCACTCCCGCAACTACTCCAAGCGCAGCAGCACCTAAAGCTTCAGAAACCGCAAAAGCAGAAACTCCAAAAGTATTCGTACCTGCTGGGGAAATTTTCACAGAAGAAATCAAAAATTCGCAAATGCGTAAAATCATTGCGAAACGTCTTGCCGAATCATTATTTACAGCTCCTCACTATAACTTAGTAATAGAAGTAAGTATGGACGAAGCAATGGGAGCAAGAGCGACAATCAATACTGTTCCGGACACAAAAGTATCCTTCAACGATATGGTAATCAAAGCTTGTGCTTTAGCCTTGAAAAAACATCCGAAAATTAACTCTCAATGGAAAGAAGATGCTATCATCATCAACCATCATGTTAATATTGGAGTTGCTGTCGCTGTTGAAGACGGATTAGTAGTTCCTGTATTAAGATTTACAGACGCTATGAGCCTTTCTCAAATTGGTGCTTCAGTAAGAGATCTAGCAGGAAGAGCTAAAAACAAAAAATTAGGACCACAAGAAATGGAAGGAAGCACTTTTACAGTATCTAACCTTGGAATGTTTGGCATCACTGAATTTAATTCAATTATCAATCAACCAAACTCTGCTATCCTTTCTGTAGGTGCAATTGTTGAGAAACCAGTAGTTAAAAATGGTCAGATTGTAGTTGGAAACACAATGATGTTATCATTAGCTTGTGACCACAGAACAATTGATGGTGCAACTGGTGCTCAGTTCTTACAAACATTAAAACAATACATCGAAAGCCCAGTTACAATGTTGGCATAATCGCTGTTAATTTTATATTTAAATCCCGTTTTGTTTACGCAAAACGGGATTTTTTATTTAATTTCATCCTCAAAATTCAATACTTCATAAAATGAAAAAATTAATCCTTTTAACTTTATTTCTGACAGCAATTGCCTGCCAGAAAAAAGATCAAACCAAAAAACCAGCAGTTGTAAAAGATGAGCACACTTTCGCTAAACCAGAACTTGCTGTAGTAAAACATTTGGATCTCGACATCGAAGTTGATTTTGACACACAAACTATTTCAGGAAAAGCTTCCTGGACAATTGACAATGTAAGTAAAGGAAATCAAATTATCTTCGATGAAAATACCTTAAATATTACTAAAGTAACCTTAGGAGACGAAGAAAAAGAAACTAAATTTGAATTAGGAAAAGAAGTTGAATTTCACGGAAAACCTCTTCATGTTACCATTGAGCCAAACACTACCAAAGTCAACATTTACTATAGCACAACCAAAGATGCTGTAGCATTACAATGGCTAAATCCGCAACAAACGGCTGACAAAAAGAAACCATTCCTTTTCTCTCAAGGAGAAAGTATTTGGTCACGTACTTGGATCCCATGTCAGGATTCACCGGGAATTCGTTTTACTTATAATGCAAAAGTTACGGTTCCCAAAGATTTAATGGCTGTAATGAGTGCTTCAGTAAATCCTCAAAAAAAGAATGATACAGGAGTTTACACCTTTAAACAAGACAAAGCAATCCCATCTTATTTAATGGCTATTGCTGTTGGAGATATTGAATTTCAACCTATCGATAATAGAACTGGAGTTTACGCAGAACCTTCTTTACTAAAAAAAGCAGCATGGGAATTTGCTGAATTAGGAAAAATGGTTGGTGCCGCCGAAAAACTATATGGACCCTACCGCTGGGGACGTTACGATGTTTTGGTTTTACCCCCAAGTTTTCCTTACGGAGGAATGGAGAATCCAAACTTAACTTTTTTAACTCCGGGAGTAATTGCAGGCGACCGTTCTTTGACTAGCTTATTAGCACATGAATTAGGGCACAGTTGGAGTGGAAATTTAGTTACTAATGCTACCTGGGATGATATTTGGTTAAATGAAGGTTTCACAACTTATGTAGAACACAGAATTGGAGAAGAAATTTTTGGCAAAAAAGAAGCTGAAATGCAAGATGTTTTAACCCGTAAAGAGTTAGACGATAATATCGCGGAATATGGTGCAACAAATCCTGATACAAGGTTAAAAGTAAGTCTTACAAACAGAAATCCGGATGATGGAATCAGTGAAATTCCATATGTAAAAGGATACAATTTCCTAAAAGTAATTGAAACAGCTGTTGGTCGTGAAAAATTCGATCCGTTTATTAAAAATTATTTTGACACACATGCTTTTCAATCTATTACAACAGAAGACTTCGTAAAATACCTAAAAGAAAATCTTATTAAAAATGATAAAGCATTGGCTGATAATATCAAATTAGAAGATTGGATTTACAAACCAGGAGTTCCATCAAACATTACTGCTGTTTCTTCTGAAGATTTCACAGCAATCGATAATATTCAGAAAAACTGGAGAACAACAGGTGTTAAAGGATTAAATGAAAGGATAAAATCAACTACAGAAAAACAACATTTTATCGATTATTTACCTGCTGATATTACAGTTGAAGAAATGACTTCTATTGATAATGAATTCACTTTTACCAAAAACGGAAACTTCGTTATCAAACGTCAATGGTTTATTCAGACAATTCGTCATCAATACAAAACTGCTTATCCTTCCATTGAACAATTTATGATTGCAACGAGCAGAACTGGATCATTGATGTCACTTTATAAAGAATTGGTAAAAACTCAGGAAGGAAAAATTTGGGCCAAACAAATCTATGCCAAAGCAAAAACTGGCTATCATGCTACTACTATTCAAGCTGTAGAACCTTTATTGAAATAAATTAGCGACCTCCTAAATTAAAGAGCTTAACAGATTATCAAATTCTTTTTACTTAATCTCTAACTTTTTAACTTGAACCAATAAATAGCCACCGAATTAAGTTTTGGTGGCTTTTTTTTTAATAAATTCAGAAAGCTATAAAAAGTATTATGGCATGTCCCTTCGGGTCGGGCTGTCCATTGTATTCCCGATTAA
>DATEOV010000297.1:0-2938 GCA_035273645.1 Flavobacterium sp.
TCGTGAGTTTCATTATACCATAAAAGGGTATGATAAAGCACCGTCTGCAGTTCAAAAAGCCAAAGACAATGTGAAGAATGCCAATCTAGATGAATATATTAAGATAGAGGAACAGAATTTCTTTGATACAGAGAAAACGTCAGAAGGGAAATTGCATATCGTTTTCAATCCGCCTTATGATGAGCGATTGGATATTCACATGGAAGAGTTTTATAAAAACATAGGTGATACCTTGAAGAAGAATTATCCAGGAACGAATGCCTGGTTTATTACAGCAAACCTTGAGGCATTGAAATATGTAGGATTGAAACCTTCTCGTAAAATTAAGCTTTTTAATGCAAGTTTAGAGGCTCGTTTGGTGAAATACGAAATGTATGAAGGAAGTAAGAGAACGAAGTTTCAGGTTACTGAGGATAAGTTTGAAGATTCAAAAGATAATATTGAGTAAATCATAGTACGTTTATTAAAAATTACATATAAAATGACAAAATTACAAGTAAGAGCATTTCTATACAATCTAGGTTGCTTTGCCATATTGTTTATCTCGTTTCGTTATTTGGTAGAACAGTATACCAATCTTTCTGGATTTTGGATTCCTATGACAGCTTTTGTGGCTGGGACGCTTTTGTCTCCAAAATTTCAAGCTGCCAAAACTAAAGATGGTGAAAAATTATTCATGTCTTGGTTGTTTGTTAAAGGGATTAAAGAAATAGGATAATAGGCTTAGATAAAAAACAAAAGGAGTAAAATTGAATCTATAAATTCAGTTTTACTCCTTTTTTTATTAAATTAAATTTTAGGCTTATTTCTTCTTAGGTGCTGTTTTTACAGGCACAACTTTCTTTTTGTAGATAGGGATAAAATAGGAAACGGTGTAGTTAAAGCCCGCTCCAAAATTACCATCGTAAGTTCTGTTGAACCCTGGAATATAAAGGCTCTCAAAATTGCTAGGTTCAGAATTTGTTACCAATACTTTTAATTGTAAACTAAAGCCAACATAAATATTATTGAATACTTTTACGTTTACTCCAGCAGCGACTTCAGCCCAACTCGCTGTTAATCCATCATATTTTTTACCAGAATCAATCAATTCCGATTGTCCAAAATAAGGATTTGGATTATAAATGAGATAGTTGTTTAATTGTTCACTAAAAGTACTAAAGCCATAACGTACACCTAGTGTGATAAGGTTTTCCATATCTAGCCAATTGGTGTAAGCATTATAATCAAAACCTACTTTAAGATAAGAACCTTTGGTTGTAGTGTTCAATAATGGATCTTCGACTGTGACTTCTTCACTACCTATTTCACCATATAAATAATATTTTTTGGTCAATCGATAATCCGCAGTAAATGCAATTCCATTGTAATTGGAATCATAAAGAGATCTTGCAATTTTGTTTATATCAGCACCAACAATCAAACCATAGCGGTCAGTTTTGGGTTTTAGGGTGTCTGTTATTACAGTATTTAGATCTTTTTCTGGATTCTTTTTTGTTGGTTTAACATTTTTAGTTTCCGTTATTTTTACATCTTGTTCTGTAGTTGTGGTAGTCGTTTTTTCTTGTGCCTGTACAAATAACAGTGACAACAAAAAATAAATACTAAAAGAATATTTTAATAGTTGTTTCATTTTCGGATGTTATGTTATTTTGTGCGACTATTACATATTGAATCCACATTTCGTCTGCAGGTGTTGCATCCGACAGCGTGAAAGGTTTTATTGGGTCCAAATTAAAGATGCTTTTAAAGCCACAGGCTCTAGATACATAAATACTTTCTCTGGTATATTTAAATTCTAGGTTGTCAGTATTCACCAAGAGAGGATTTTTGTTGCCGGAATTTAGAACAAATTTATACTTTACAATATCAGCATCTGTATTTAATGGGAGCAATATACTGTCCGCACTAGTCAGATACTTAGCTTCATCAACTCCAGACGGATTAAAAACCACTCCTTCGGTTTTTCCTTCCCCAATAACTTTCAAATTCGTTACATTTTTCCTTAATGAAGGATTCGAAATGTCGAAAAACTGAATAAGCATTCTAGGTGTTGTAGGTGTATTTGGGTCACAAATATCATCTGGTTCGCAACTCGAAGATGCGAAACCAAGAATCATTAAAAACGCAATTATTTTTTTCATATTTTCTTTCTTCCCCTTCAGGGGTTAGGGGGTGAGACTTATCGTCTTTCCAAAAGTACAACATTTTCAACATGATGCGTTTGCGGGAACATATCCACTGGTCGCACTCTTGTTACTTTATATTTTTCGTCCATTAAAGCCAAATCTCTTGCTTGTGTAGCCGAGTTACAACTTACATAAACCACTTTTTCAGGAGCAATTTTCATGATTTGTTCAATTACATCTTTGTGCATACCATCTCTTGGTGGGTCAGTGATAATCACTTCAGGATGTCCGTGCTGTGCGATGAAAGCATCATTGAAAACAACTTTCATGTCTCCCACATAGAACTCACAATTAGTGATTTCATTGCGTACAGCATTGGCTTTTGCATCTTTAATAGCATCTGGAACACTTTCTACACCAATAACTTTTTTAGCTTTTTTGGATACAAATTGTGCAATAGTTCCAGTTCCTGTATATAAATCATAAACGATTTCATTACCGGTAAGACCAGCAAAATCTCGAGTTATTTTGTATAATTCGTAGGCCTGATCAGAGTTTGTTTGATAAAAAGATTTAGCATTAATACTAAATTTCAATCCTTCCATTTCTTCAAGGATATAATCCCTTCCTTTGTATAATTTTATATCAGTGTCGTATAAAGTGTCGTTCGCTTTATTGTTAACCACATATTGCAACGAAGTAATTTGAGGGAATTTTTCGTAAAGATGATCAAGGATCAATTCTCGGTTGGCTTTGTCATTCTCAAAAAACTGAATCAAAACCATGATTTCTCCAGTCGAAGCCGTTCT
>DATEOV010000298.1:0-8144 GCA_035273645.1 Flavobacterium sp.
TACCCCATCAAAATCAACATCACCGGTAATTACATATCCTTTTGGGTGAGAAGCGTCTTCTACTCTTGTAATACCTACATCGATTACTACAACTCCATCCTTCACCATATCGGCTTTCAAGTAATTTGGCACACCAAGAGCTGTGATGATGATATCTGCACTTTTCGTGTACTCTTCAATATTTTTAGTTCTACTGTGAGTAAGTGTTACTGTAGAATCCCCAGGATAACCTTTGCGACTCATCAAGATACTCATTGGTCTTCCCACAATATGGCTACGTCCAATAACTACGGTGTGTTTACCTGCAGTTTCTACTTTGTATCTTTCTAACAATTCCATTATCCCAAATGGGGTTGCCGGCAAAAATGTTTCCATATCTAAAGCCATTTTTCCAAAATTAGCAGGATGAAAACCATCAACATCTTTTTCAGGATCAATAGCCATCAGTATTTTTTGCTCGTCGATATGTTTTGGTAACGGCAATTGAACAATATAACCATCCAAATTATCGTCTTCGTTTAATTCTTTAATCTTCGCAAGTAATGCTTCCTCGGTAATATCGGCAGGTAAACTTACTAATGTAGATTCGAAGCCAATCTGTTCACAAGAACGTACTTTGCTTCCCACATAAGTTAAACTTGCTCCATCAGTTCCAACAATTACAGCAGCCAAATGAGGTACTTTTTCCCCATTGTCTTTCATTGTTTTTACTTTAACAGCAATTTCATTTTTAATATCCTGCGATGTTTTTTTTCCGTCTAGTATTTGCATTTTTTAAAAAGTTAAATGTTTGAGGTTTAAAGTTTCAAGTTTAAAAGGCGAAACTCAAATTATATAATTATTATCTGTTTAATTTAAAAAATTTAAGGTCTAAAATTTCAATCTATTTGAAACTTTAAACCTTAAACATTCTATTTTATCTCGGCATTCCGCCTGGCATTCCTTTCATTCCGCCCATCATCTTCATCAGGTTTTTCCCTCCTGGGCCTTGCATCATCTTCATCATCTTGCTCATTTGCTCAAACTGTTTCATCAATTGGTTTACTTGCTCAACTTTTGTCCCAGATCCTTTTGCAATTCTAGCTTTTCTTTTTACATCAATTATTGCAGGCTTACTTCTTTCAATTGGTGTCATTGAATGTATAATTGCTTCAATATGCTTGAAAGCATCGTCTTCAATTTCAATATCTTTCATCGCTTTTGAAGCGCCTGGTATCATTCCTACCAAGTCTTTCATATTACCCATTTTCTTAACTTGCTGAATTTGGGACAAGAAATCATCAAAACCAAATTCGTTTTTAGCAATTTTCTTTTGGATTTTTCTAGCTTCGTCTTCGTCATATTGCTCTTGCGCTCTTTCCACCAACGACACAACATCCCCCATACCAAGGATACGTTCTGCCATACGATTTGGATAGAAAACATCAATCGCATCCATTTTCTCACCAGTACCCACAAACTTAATTGGTTTGTTCACTACCGATTTAATAGAAATCGCAGCTCCACCACGAGTATCCCCATCTAATTTGGTTAAAATAACCCCATCAAAATTCAAGATATCGTTGAATGCTTTTGCTGTATTCACGGCATCCTGACCTGTCATAGCATCCACAACAAATAAAGTTTCTTGTGGCTGAATGGCTTTATGCACTTTTGCAATTTCATCCATCATTTCCTTATCGACTGCTAGACGACCAGCAGTATCGACAATTACCACATTAAATCCATTTGCTTTTGCATGCTTAATTGCATTTTGAGCAATTTCAACTGGATTTTTATTTTCAGGTTCAGAGTAAACCTCAACCCCTATTGAATCCCCAACAACATACAATTGCTGAATAGCCGCTGGACGATAAATATCACAGGCAACCAAAAGTGGTTTTTTATTCTTTTTTGTTTGAAGATAATTAGCCAATTTTCCAGAAAAAGTAGTTTTTCCAGATCCTTGCAATCCTGACATTAATATTATGGAAGGATTTCCGGAAAGATTAACTCCCGCAACATCTCCACCCATCAATTCAGTAAGCTCATCTTTGACTAACTTCACCAATAATTGTCCAGGCTGCAATGTCGTTAATACATCTTGACCTATTGCTTTCTCTTTTACTTTGGTTGTAAAATCTTTGGCAATTTTAAAATTGACATCGGCATCGAGTAAAGCACGACGTACTTCTTTCAAAGTTTCGGCTACGTTTACTTCGGTGATTTTTCCGTGTCCTTTTAATATATGAAAGGCTTTGTCTAGTTTATCGCTTAAATTATCGAACATAATTGTATTTCTCTTTAATTAAGGCGCAAATTTAATGATTTGATATTGAAGTTTAAATAGTATTAGAAATAAAAAAGCATTTGTTTTAAAATAAAATTCAAAACAATAAAAAGAGGCCAGATAAATCCAGCCTCCTTTTTCCAAAAACAATAAAACTATCTAATAAATGGATTACACTTATCTTCTTATTTCAAGATGGCATATTGAAATTTAGGAAATCCTCTTTCCCCTGTTTCGCTTGCACCACCTGTGAATTTTAATTTATAAACATTCCCTGCTGGATCTTTAACAACAAAGAAGCGGTCTGTCTTTAAAACAAATTGAGAAACTGGTGTGCTATTTACAGTAACACTAGTACTTCTCCAGTTTGAACCAATATTTCTTTGATCTGCAGTAAACTTAGCAGCATCTACATTTGCCAAAGTAAAATTATCATAGGTAACAGCATCAGTTACAAGAACCTGATATGTCAACGCACCTCCTTTTAAATTATTCAAAACATAGTCTGGATAGAAATATGGTGTAGGTATTGCTCCAGGAATAATGTTTGTAAAAGTTGTAAATGATATGTCCCATTGTGCTTTTTGAGGTTCAACACTAACTGTTTTTTTATCTAACAAGCTAAAAAAAGTAAAATTGTAAGCAGCATTTTTGGAAATTGTAACTTCACTGTGAGTCGTTGCGTCTATATCGGCATACTGAAGCTTATAATCGTTTCCGCTTTTCAATACTCTAATTTTTTTCCAACCTCTAGAAGTGCCTGAAGCGGCTCCTTCTTTTCCTAAAGCAGGAGCTGTCGCAGCAGGATTACTTCCCATATTAATTAAATAAACTTTATTTTCAGAATCTGTAGCTGAAACCTCTGCAATTGCAGTTATTAAAATATTTCCTGAAGCGTCATCAATTTGGGAAGCAGATCCTTGACCTTGATTAATAAGCATAGTATCATCAGCGGCTTGAACCTCATCAATATTAGTGCTTGTTAATTGTTTAGCAGACATTTTTACAGAACTATTTAGCACTACTCTAAAATCAGAACCACTATAAAAACCTAAATCCCACGAAGTTCTTACCGCTTTTGTCATAGCTCCGCTACTTAAATCAATATAAACCTGATTTGGTTGAGTAGCACCCCCTACTTCGGCGGCGAGAGCTGTTCCTAACGAAGGAGTCTCGTTAAAGCTAACTTGAACCGAATTGTTTGCCCCTATTGTAGTATTAGAAGTAGCACCAGTAATCGTAAAAACAACATTTTTCACTTCACCTTCGATTGCGTCTTTTAGTTTAGTAAAAGTAAAAGTTATTGAAGTAGCATTTTTTTCAAAAGGAACTATAACTGTTTTTGATGTTGCTGCAGGTGAAGTACTAAAATCAGCACCGTAAACAACACCTGTTTCTGCAAACGAGATTGTTAATGAACCCGCTTCGGCAGCTGGCTTATCAAATTTCACTTCGATAGGAGTGGTACTTTCACTCAAATTTATGGAAGTTGTAGAAAGAGCAACTGAACTAATTACTGGTGCATCGTCGTCATTATTACAAGCTGTAAAAGCAAGTAAAACAAAAGAAAGAATTAAAATAAAGTTTTTTTTCATGGCAATTATATATTAATTAAAATTAAGGTTATACGTAAGTTTAAGAAAATATGAGCGTCCATATCCTAATAACAGATCTGAAGCTCCTGAAGCATGAGCTCCACCAGTGCCTCCGTTTTGAATAAGCTGTACACTTTGAATATCAAACAGGTTTCTAGCTCCAGCGGTCACTTCCAATTGATTTTTAAAAAATGATTTTCTAACCGAAGCATCCATCCAACTATATGGTTTTACTTCATTCAAAAAGAATTTGGCATTACCGTTCTCATCAGTTCCTGCGACAAACTGTTGCTGCTGTCCGTTGTATTTATAATAAAGCGCGAATAAAGTATTCCACTTTGGAATGTTGTATGAAATACTGGAATTCAGCTGTAAGGAGTACAAGAATTTATCATCTGATGTAATATTCAAGGCCGCTAAATCCAATTTTTGTGAAATCCCAACCAAAGCCGCTCCTACTTTTACATTCCAGTTTTTATAAGTATACTGTTCAGTGGTCGAAGCATTCCACATTTTATATTTATTGATATTTACATATTTATAAGACATGCTTGGTGTCACTTGGGTAAGCACCATATCAATTCGATCATCAACATCCAAAAACGTAATGGCAATATTGTTCGCAATTTGACCACCTGAATTTAAAAGACAATCCCTTTTAAAACTCAGCTCGTATGAAGTACTGTTTTCTGGAACTAACTCTGGATTACCCTGCATATTATGATTTGAATCAACAAAATAGGTGTACAATTCATCAAAATTAGGAGTGCGGAATGATGTTCCTATCGAAGCTCTGGTTTCTAATCCTTTCTTGAAAATATAACGCAACCCTAAAGAACTTGCATATTGATTATCAAAAGCGGATTGAAATGAATATCGAATCCCTGGACGTACAGAAAATTTATCCGACAGATTAATTTCGGCAACAGTAAAAATATCGTAGTTATCTAATTCTTTTTCAACGTTTTTAAGCTGTTGAAGGTTATCAAAAAAAAGTCCCGCTATAGCATCATAAAATCCTTTCTCATTTGTGATCTCATAACCCAATTGAAAATCTACTTTTTTAGAATTAAAAAAATTGCTCAAAGTTCCTGTAGAATACAAAACCTCTTTGGATTGATAGGTAGCTCTAACATTACTAAACTCTTCTTCAGTCTCCAACTGGTAATTAAACTTCTCTAAATCACGTTCTTGTTTTTGATGTGAAAGCGAAACATTATAATTTAATTTAGAAAACAGTTTCCCGTTAGAATTTAAATGATGGTAAAAACGATTCGTAAAATAACGCTTGTCTTTAGCATAATAGGTTTCCGGAAAAGGATAATTATCTTGTGGATTTAATATTGGATTATAATAATTAACCTCTTCTCCGTAATAATCAAATCTGTAAAAAATATTAAAATTATTTTTTTTATAACCCAACAAAGCATTTCCAACAAACTGTTCCTTTGGCAACCAGCTGTACCCTCTCAACCCATCGTTGACGCTATAGTCTTTTCCCTTTTTATCATCAAAAAAACCTGCAAAATTATTGTGATTTGCACCTACATTGACATACCAATTTTCATTAAAATTATGTGCAACCTTAAGCGCTTGTATATGTCTTCCTTTATCAAAAAGAGCGTATTCATCTCCAACTGTTTCCTCTTGAACCGTGGTACTCATCTCCCATTTTTTAGCGGCTGCTTTTTTAGTGATAATATTTAAGATTCCGCTTACTGCATTGGCACCGTGTGTTACTCCCATTGAACCTTCAATAATTTCGATTCGTTCTACATCATCGAGATTCACTTGTGTCAAATCAACATTAATCCCCATTCCCGTATCACTGACCAAAGGAATATTATCTACCAAAATTTTAAAATACTGAGCGTCCAGTCCGAACATTGAAACAGTTGATCGACCATCGCTTCCGCTATTTTGAACTGTAATATTCAAATATTGATTTAAGACATCCGATAAATTATTCGCTGCTAATTGTTTGATATCTTCTTTTGAAATAACACGAACATTAAAGACCGACTTCTTTATTGATTGAGGTCCCAGTTGCCCAGTAACAACTACTTCAGAAAGTTTATTTACTACAATAGTATCTTTCGTTTGGGCAAAAGAAATGCTACAAAAAAGGAATACTGCAATAAGGGTAATCTTATTTTTCATTTATTTTATTTAGAAACATTCTTAATAATTTTCGACAAATATATATCTTATTTTTATTTATTCTAAATAAAAATACTATTTTTGTCAAAAATTATTATTCATTAAAAACTAACCCTATGAGAATCAAAGCAATTCTTTTTTCAATTGTATTATTAACAAGTCTAACTGGCAAAAGCCAAGATTTAAAGAAGCAACAAGACATCAATTCCATCAAATCAATGTGTGGTTGCTATGAAGTAAAATTCAACTTCATCGAAACTTTTAAATATTCAAAAGATAGCATCAATTACAAACCATCAGAAACCAAACACGACAGCGGGCTAGAATGGGTGGAATTGGTGGAAAACCAACCCAACAAAATTGTATTGCAACATTTATTGATTGTTGGAACTGGAGAAAATGACATTGTTAAGCACTGGAGACAAGATTGGCTATATGAAAACACCGATTTGTATTCCTTTTACAAAGAACAAACTTGGAAATTCAATAAATTACCAACCAAAAACGTAAAAGGACAATGGACTCAAAAAGTATTTCAAGTAGATGACAGTCCTAGATACGAAGGAACTTCAAGCTGGGTTCATGTTGATGGAAAAGATTATTGGGTGAACACCACTGACGCCCCATTACCAAGAAGAGAACACACTAAAAGAAACGATTACAACGTTCTAAAAAGAAGGAACATCCAAGAAATAACCTCATCTGGATGGATTCATGAGCAGGACAATGACAAACTAATCAGAGATGATAGCGGAAAAGATGTTTTATTGGCACAGGAAAAAGGAATGGATATTTACACCAAAGTAGATGACAGCAAATGTAAATTGGCTCAAAATTGGTGGAAGAACAACAATGAAGTTTGGGTAAAAGTAAGAAGCAAATGGGAGAAAGTTTATGCAAGCAATAAAGATTTATCGTTAGAGAAAAAAGTAAACAAAAAATCACTTTTCTCTGTTTTATTTGACTTAAAACCTACCGCAACCCAAGCTGAAGTTGATGCTATAATTGATTCTTTTGTGATCAAATAATTAAAATTCTAGAATTATGTGCAATCTAAAAGTATTAAACCGAACCTCAAATGGAATTCTGTTGTATTGCCAACATAGAGACATGTATCAATTGCTGTTTAATAATTTGACATTTGATTTGAGTGGCATCGAAATGACGAGTTTTGCCAATTACTTGGACCAAATAGATATAGATTATTGGGAAAGGGAATATAAAAATTCGATTTATGAAAAGAAGATTCCAATCCCAACTTTACAATCTAACTTTATTATTCTTTTAAACAGAAAAGAAGTGGAAGAATTACGTTTTTTGGTAGATTGTGTCAGTGAAGATAAAATTCTAAAGCCCGTTGAAATCAATTATCTGATTATTTCGAATTGATAAAATGACATAGAAATAGCACATAAAAAAAATCCGTCTCGTTCAAAAACGAGACGGATTTTTAATTTCATCTATAAAAATCACATTCTCTCTGGAACATTAATCCCTAATAAACTAAAGGAATCAGCAATAACATCTGCTACTTTTTTAGACAATTGTACTCTGAATATCTTTTTGTTCAAATCAGTTTCACCAAGAATAGAAACAGCTTGATAAAAAGAGTTGTATTCACGAACTAACTCATATGTATAGTTAGCGATTAATGCAGGGCTATGATTGTGAGCCGCATTCTGAATCACCTCTGGAAACAATTCGAGTTGTTTTACTAATTCTTTTTCTTTTTCGTGAAGTTCCTCAATTCCTGCATTGGTTGTAAAATCAAAATCGGCTTTGCGAATAATCGATTGAATTCTAGCGTAAGTATATTGAATGAAAGGTCCCGTATTCCCTGCAAAATCAACAGATTCCTCAGGATTAAACAGAATTCGTTTTTTTGGATCAACTTTCAAAATATAATATTTAAGCGCTCCAAGACCTATTGTATTGTATAATTTTGATTTTTCTTCAACCGAATAAGAATCTAATTTACCCAAATCCTCGGCTATTTTTTGGGCTGTATCTGTCATTTCAGTCATTAAATCATCGGCATCAACTACAGTTCCTTCTCTTGATTTCATTTTTCCAGAAGGCAAATCCACCATTCCGTACGATAAATGAAAAAGATTCGAAGC
>DATEOV010000299.1:0-3480 GCA_035273645.1 Flavobacterium sp.
TACCGAAAATTGGCACGTAAATATCATCCCGATTTAAATCCCAACGACAAAGAAGCCGAGAAAAAATTCAAAGAACTCAATGAAGCCAACGAGGTATTAAGTAATCCTGAAAACCGAAAAAAATACGATCAGTACGGTGAACATTGGGAACACGGCGAGGAATATGAAAAAGCTAGACAGCAACAACAATATCAAAATACAGGTAGTCGACAAGGAGGTTTTGGAGGCTATTCCAGTGGAGGTGGTGATTATTCGGATTTTTTTGAATCTATGTTTGGAGGAGCTGGACAAAGAGGAAGTCGTAGAACTACTGCTTTTAAAGGACAGGATTTCAACGCCGAATTACATTTGGACTTAAAAGATGTTTATACCACGCACAAACGCACGCTTACAATCAACGGAAAAAACATACGGTTAACTATTCCTGCAGGTGTTGAAAATGGTCAGGTTATAAAAATAAGCGGTCAAGGTGGAGAAGGAGCTAATGGCGGACCAAATGGAAATTTGTTCCTTACTTTCAATATCGAAAACAACACCAATTTTAAGTTAGATAAGCACAATTTGTATGTGGGTATTGATTTGGATTTATATACAGCACTTTTGGGTGGAGAAATTACAGCCAATACCTTTGATGGAAAAGTAAAATTAACTGTCAAACCAGGTACACAAAATGGCACCAAAGTAAAACTAAAAGGGAAAGGCTTTCCAGTTTATAAAAAAGAAGGGGAATATGGAGATTTATACATTTCCTACCATATTGTTCTGCCTACAAACCTTACCGATAGAGAAAAAGAATTATTTGGAGAACTCGCTAAACTCAGAACAATATGAAAACCGATAACTGGATACTTTTGCAAACACTTAGCTCTCATTATCAAGTTGAACTTTCTTTTTTTACGACTCTCAATGATTTGGGCTTGATTGAAATTGAAATTATGGAGCAATCTTTTTATATCCATGAAAATCAAATGCATAATTTGGAACGAATGATTCGATTACATCAAGAATTGGAAGTGAATCCCGAAGGAATCGATGTTGTTTTTAATCTTTTACAAAAAATTGAACATTTACAAAAAGATTTGATAACTATCCAAAACAGATTACGTCTTTATGAGAATTAAACTCCACATATGATTCATTTTGTAAATTATAATCCAAAGAAAATCAATAGAATATTCGTATATTTGAGTACGATTCTTATTAAAAATTAATTCATAGATCAAATGAATAATGTTTTTAGAATTATTGAAGTATTCAAAAATTTTCTTATAGAAATTGGCGAGCTGTCTGATTTTGCAGGTCGTTTTTTCAAGGAAGTATTCAAACGTCCGTTAGAGTTCAAAGAATTTCTTAGACAATGCTATAATATGGGCAATCGTTCCCTGCTTCTTGTTGGAGTTACGGGATTTATTATCGGACTGGTATTTACCCTGCAATCCCGACCTACATTACAACAATTTGGCGCTGTTTCATGGATTCCTGCCATGGTCAGTGTTTCTATTATTAGGGAAATTGGACCTATCATAACCGCCTTGATCTGTGCCGGGCGAATAGGTTCGGGGATTGGAGCCGAATTGGGTTCCATGCGTGTGACCGAGCAAATAGACGCCATGGAAGTTTCCGGAACAAATCCCTTCAAATATTTGGTGGTTACCCGAATATTGGCAACTACTTTGATGTTGCCGATATTGGTTTTTATAGGAGATGCAGTAGCTCTTTTGGGTTCCTTTTTGGTAGAAAATTTAAAAGGAGATGTTTCACTACTATTGTATTTCACCCAGGTTTTCAATCATCTCGAATTTTTTGATGTTATACCTTCAACAATTAAGTCTTTCTTTTTTGGCTTTGCCATCGGATTGGTAGGCTGTTTTAAAGGGTATTATTGTAAAAAAGGAACTGCGGGTGTAGGATTGGCAGCCAATTCTGCAGTGGTTTTTTCCTCGATGTTACTTTTTATTATTGACTTTATAGCGGTTTTTGTTTCTAATGTTTTTTATGATGTCTAGAGCTATGGAAACCAATAAAGACAATACAAAATCAATTGTGGTCATCAAAGATTTGAAAAAAAGATTTGGGGATAATGTTGTTTTGGATGGATTTAATTTGGAACTGTTTCAGGGGGAAAACCTTGTAGTTATGGGAAAATCAGGATCTGGAAAGTCTGTAATGATTAAATGTCTGATCGGATTGGAAGAATCAGATGAGGGAAGTATTGAAGTAATGGGGAAAGACATTAAACAACTTTCTCGTCAGGCTCTTGATGAACTTAGAACAGAAGTTGGTTTTCTTTTCCAAGGTAGCGCTTTGTACGACTCGATGTCGGTACGTGAAAACTTGGAATTTCCCTTAAGACGACATACCCAAAAATTTGGAGTGATCCAAGATACTACTCCATTGGTTATGGAAGCGTTGGAAAGTGTGGGTTTAGCCAATACAATCAACCTTATGCCCAATGAACTTTCAGGTGGGATGAAACGAAGAATAGCCTTGGCGAGAACCTTAATTTTAAAACCAAAAATCATTTTGTACGACGAGCCCACAACAGGATTGGATCCCATTACTTCTAAAGAAATTTTAATGTTGATGGTGTCTGTTCAAAAAATATATAATACGTCATCCATAATTATAACGCACGATGTTGATTGTGCCAGAATGATTTCTAACAGAATGATTTTATTAATTGACGGAATAAATTATGCTGAGGGGAATTTTGAGAGTTTGTCAACATCCAAAGATCCCAAAGTACAAGCTTTCTTTAAATAAGTATAGAAATGGAAAAAACGGATTCAGAAAAAATCAAATTAGGCATTTTTGTCATAACGGGATTGACACTCTTCATTCTTGTTGTTTATTTTGTTGGTAACAAGCAAAAAATGTTTGGAAAAACGGATCATCTAACTGCTGTTTTTAGCAATGTAAATGGATTGCAATTAGGGAATAATGTTAGATATTCAGGTATTAATATTGGGACCGTTCGAGGAATTGAGATGGTTAATGATACGACTATCTATGTTGATATGATTATCGATAAATCAATGTTTCCGCACATCAAAAAAGATGCTTTGGCCAGTATTGGTTCAGATGGTTTGGTGGGAAGTATGGTAATTAATATCGCTCCGGGAAAAGGAAGCCAATCTCAAATTCAGCCAGGAGACATAATACAGTCCTTGGATCGCATACGAACAGATGACCTTTTGAGTACGCTGAGTGTTACCAATAAAAATGCAGCTTTACTCACAGCCGATCTGCTGAGAATTACTAAAGAAATTACTCAAGGTAAAGGTTCATTAGGAACGTTGTTAAACGACACAATTATGGCATCCGACTTGAAACAAACCATGAACTATTTAAAAATAACAAGTAAAGGAACAACCGAAATCGTAGAAAACCTTAATAAAAGGGTTATGGCTTTGGGAGACAAAAATAGCGTGATAGGAGTATTGAATGATCCAGTCACAGCACAAAAAATAAGAACTATCG
>DATEOV010000300.1:0-4595 GCA_035273645.1 Flavobacterium sp.
TTGTGAATTTGATGGAAGATCAAAAAACAGTTACTGATAAAGGAGGTACAATGCGTCTTGGAGCATGGAAGTGTGATATCACACCAGATTCATTGGCATACAAAATTTACGGGAAAACATCTATATCGGAACGTCACCGTCACCGTTATGAATACAATAGCCAATACGTTGACCAATTGCAAAAAGCGGGATTGATTTCTTCTGGTGTAAATCCTGATACTGGTCTAGTAGAGATTGTTGAATTGGCAGATCATCCTTTCTTTATTGGTGTGCAATACCACCCGGAATATAAGAGTACTGTAGCAAATCCACATCCTATTTTTGTGAGTTTTGTTGCTGCTGCTGTTAAAGCAAAAAAGAAATAAAATTTTAGAATTAGATTATTTGGCATAATAGTTGTCAAAATGTGTAACAACAATACGTTTTGATGACTAATGGAATCAGTTTCTAATTTAGATAAAATTAGGAAGACGAAAACAATAATAAATAAAATGGAAGAAAAAAAATTAGACCTTAACTCGGTTATAGGTATTGTATTGATTATTGGTATTTTCCTTTGGATGATGTACCAAAACAAACCTTCAGAGGCAACTCTTGCTGCAGAAAAGGCTAAAAAAGAATTGGTTGCAAAAGAAGCACAAGCTAAAGCTGCAGCCGTAAAATCAGTTGAAACCCCTACAGCTACAGCTATCGTAGCTGGTGATTCTACACAATTGGCTCAATTGCAAAAAACATTGGGTGGTTTTGCTTATTCTGCGACTTTGCCTTCAGCGAAAAATGATGTTACAACAATCGAAAATGATTTTGTATTATTAAAAATAGCAAATAAAGGTGGTTACATTGTTGAAGCCACTTTGAAAAATTTTGAAAAATTCGAAAAAAAATCAGGACAGTTGGTTTCTTTGATAAAAGACAACAATGCCGATTTGAATATTCAATTGCAAACAAATGACAATAGAGTTTTAAATACTAAAGACTTGTATTTTGAGCCTACACTAACTAAAGTTGGTGCAGATCAAATTCTTTCGATGAAATTGAAAGCTGGTGCGAATGAGTATTTGGAATACAAATATATTTTGAAACCAAAAGATTACATGGTTGGTTTTGATGTTCGTACCCAAGGTTTGAACAAAGTTTTGAATACATCTAAACCATTGGATTTGCAATGGGATTTGAAAACGTTCAGAAGCGAAAAAAGCATTTCATACGAAAATAGATATACTGAGATTCGCTTTCAATATGAAGAAGGCAAACATGATTATGTTGCCGATGGAGAAAACAAGGAAGAATCACCTGAAAAAGTTGATTATATTGCGTTTAAGCAACATTTTTTTACCTCTATTTTGCTGACCAATACTCCTTTTGCGAAAGCATCTTTAAAGTCACATAAGTTGGTTGTGGATGAAACAAAAGATACAATTTTCACAAAAGACCTTAGAGCAAATGTTCCTTTGGCTTTCCAAAATGGAGAACTAGATTATAAAATGAGTTGGTATTTTGGACCGACTGATTATGCTACTTTGAAGGCTTATGATAAGGATATAGAAAAAATCGTTCCGTTGGGTTGGGGTATTTTTGGTTGGATCAATAAATTTATCTTTATTCCGTTATTCGGGTTTTTAACGGGTGGTATTTCTTATGGTATAGCAATTATCATTTTCACGATACTTATTAAAATAGCGATGTCGCCTATTACTTATAAATCATTCTTGTCTCAAGCCAAGATGAAAGTATTAAGACCGGATATTACAGAATTGGGAGAAAAATTCAAAAAAGACCCAATGAAAAAGCAGCAAGAAACCATGAAACTTTATAATAAAGCTGGTGTGAATCCTATGGCGGGTTGTATTCCGGCTTTGATTCAGATTCCGTTTATGTATGCCTCGTTTCAGTTTTTCCCATCTGCTTTTGAATTGAGACAGCAAGGATTCCTTTGGGCAGATGACTTGTCTTCATTTGACTCTATTTATAAATTGCCATTTAATATTCCATTGTACGGTGATCATATTAGTTTGTTTCCAATTTTGGCAGCCATAGCGATTTTCTTTTATATGAAAATGACTTCTGGCGATCAACAAATGGCGGCTCCACAACAAGAAGGGATGCCAGATATGGCTAAGATGATGAAAATTATGATTTACGTTTCGCCAATCATGATGTTAATTTTCTTTAATACTTATGGTGCGGGACTAAGTTTGTATAACTTTATATCCAACTTGATTACTATCGGAATTATGTTTGTAATTAAAAACTACATTGTTGATTCAGATAAAATCCATGCTCAAATTCAAGAGAATAAATTGAAAGAGCCTAAAAAACCAGGTAAATTCCAGCAGAGATTGCAAGAAGCTATGGAACAGGCCGAAGCTCAAAAAGCAAAAAAGAAATAAGAAAATAAGATAGAATGTAAATAGAAAAGCTCCTTGTAAAATAGGAGCTTTTTCGTTTTTAACAAATTAGATTAACAACCAATTAATTATATTCATCAAAATGTGGGTAGTAGAACTTTATCTAAAACGTGTATGATTCCATTGGAGCATTGTACGTCTGTTGCTATTATATTACAATTTCTGCCGCTTACATCCAGTAAACGGGTAGGGGTAAATTTTACTGTAACATTTTGCCCAGAAAAAGTTGTTACAACTTGGTCGTTTGTCAATTGACTTGATTCTACATTGGCGCCAGCAACTACATGGTATTTTAATGTTTTTTCTAATACGTTGGCAGGAATTGCTGGCAATCCAGAAAAACCAGTTTCTGTCAAGAAAGCGCCAAAGGCATCATTTGTTGGAGCGAAAACGGTAAAGGGTGAGCTTGCTGTACCGGATAATATTCCTGCAAAGCCTGAGGCTGGGTTATAGGTCAATGCAGCTACTAATGTGGTGAAGTTTGGATTAGCAACTGCATGATCCACAATTGTAGGAAGTCCTATAACTGCATCTATAACGTGTATAACTCCATTTGTGGCCATTATATCAGCGGTGACAACTTTTGCTACTCCATTTAGTTTTACTCCAGAAGAAGTATTAACATACATACTTAGAGTATTGGTTGTTGATGCTCCTCCTTTTGCAAGAGTTTTTATGTAACCCGTTGTTAAATTTGTGGATTTTACTGTACCACTTACTACGTGATTGAGTAATATTTGTGTCAAAGCTTCTTTTGGCACGTCTTTAATAGCTGCATATGGGGTGGTTTTGAGAAAAGCTGTAAATGCAGCATTTGTTGGTGCAAATACAGTATATGGTCCTACTCCTTTTAGGGTTGTTGCTAAATCTACTTTGGTTAATGCTTCAACTAATATTGAGAAATCGGCATTACTTGAAGCAATTCCTGTAATAGTATTATCTGCAACTGGTGTTGTAGTTGTGTCGTCATCATTGTTGCATGAGGTGCCAATGATTAAAAGCGCTATAGCTATTACTTTTTTGAATTTCAATAGATTTTTCATAATACTAATTGTTAAGTGTTGACTATTAAGTGTTTATTACTTAACAAAACTAATTATAATTATTTATTTTGTTTAACATTGTTTGATAATAATTAAACAAAATATGAAAATTTATGTTTTCCTTATAATTTGTTTAATACCATTTTTTCGTTTTATTTTTCAATTTAACACCTTTAAATATTGGTATTCTTTTGTTTTTGTTTTAACTTTTTTTGATTCATATTTGTTTAAAAATGGTAAACAAAATATAATTTTTTTGTTTGGAGGTTTTCTTAATATGAGCAATTTTTTTCTTGCCTCTTTTTTTAGTATTTTCAGTTTATATTATAACTAATTATTAAGCCTTTTTATAATTTTTGGATTATTAAGTTTTATGTACTTTTATAAAATATTGTTACTTCATAATAATAGTTGATTTTTAAGGTTATGCTATTGGTTATTAGATAATTTAATTAAAATTGTATGTTTTATATTTTTAGATTTTTGACTCTTTTTTTGTGTTGTCAAGTTGTTTTTTCGCAAACGGTGTCTAATCCAGTTGATGTGAATGGGAAAAAGCATGGTGTTTGGAAAGGGTTTTATGAAGAATCTGGTAGACAGCGCTATGAAGGAACTTTTGAACATGGTAAAGAAGTAGGTGTTTTTAATTTTTTTGATGATACAAAAGCAAAGTCAATTATAGCGACAAGAACATTTAGTGCAAAAGACAACTCTTGTTATACTATTTTTTATGACCAGAATAAAAATATTGTGAGTGAGGGTAAAGAGATAAATAAATTGCGTGAAGGGCCATGGAAATACTATCATAAGGCTTCAAAAGCAATTATGACCTTAGAGAACTATAAAAACGGAAAACTAGAGGGAACCCGAACTGTATATTATCCCAGCGGTAAAATTGTTGATGAAACCATTTATAAGTATGGATTAAAAGAAGGGGTTTATAAAAAATATTCTGAAAAAGGAATTGTTTTGGAAAAAAGCTTTTTTAAAAATGGTGAGTACGAAGGTGAGGCTGTTTATAAAGATCCAAATGATCTTGTCATTGCGAAAGGAAAGTTCAAAAATGGTAAGAAAGTAGGGAAGTGGCAGTTTTTTATCAATGGAAAATTGGAAAGTGAAGAAAATATGGATAAGCCCAAAAAAC